>JAKSIF010000013.1 GCA_024398965.1 Fibrobacter sp.
GTAAAAGAGTCACCGCAGAGGTTGGGTACGTTAAATCGCGGATTGCGATACCAGTTGGCGTAAGGTGAATTCTGCCCCCTTTCACGCAGGTCCTTGTAAGCGAAATGATGCCTGGAGGAATGATTCCAGACGGCGTCGAAAAACACGCTGAATCCGGCGTTGTGAAAGTCGCTAACCATGATTTTTAAATCATCGTCGTTTCCTAGGCGCGAGTCCAAATGGTACATGTCAGTCACGTCGTAGCCGTGGGTCTCGCTTTTAAAAATAGGCCCCAGCAGAATGGAGTCCACCCGCAAACTTTGCAAGTGAGGGATGAGGCTAGAGAGTTCGCGAATGTTTCGGTAGGGCGCGTGGTTTATGTTTGCTTTGGAATTGCCGCCGTCGGCGGTATTACGTAGTGCACCCAGCGGGAAAATGTGGTAAATGTGATTCGGCCTCATATAAACCTCCTTGAAAATTGTATATACCGTTCGGTATATTGCAAATATAGTATACCGATTGGTATATTTGCAAGGGGGTGGAGAAAAATTAAAGATGAATTACATGGGGGGCTGGTTTTTCGATTTGTTTATTTGTATATTTATGGACGAAAGAGTAATCCCCATGCGTGGGGCAAGTAAAACTCTCTGCTTGACGTCGTCGCCTTAGTTTATAACCTGGCGACAGGAACCCTATGGGGAGGCCGGCCCCTGATGATCAACGTAGGGCACCAAAGGCACAAAGTCAGGGAGAAATATGGCAACCTCTAGCATTACGCACAATTTCGTGTTTGACGCCGAAAGCACTCAGCGGTTCGCTGACCAGCTCGAAGCCGCCGAACGCGACGCCCAGAAACCCATTCCCCAAATCGCAAGATTTGTGACGGACCCCAAGGAAATCCTTGAACTGACTGCCAAGTTATTGGCAGATGCAAAATAGTTATTCAGTTACAAGTCTAAATTCCTATTTCAACAATAAAAATGGTGTTGATGAAGATCAATTGAAGGAAATTCTAAATTCCTTCAGTTCTCCTGTCAATCCAGATGTTGAACACTTTCTACAAAAGAATTCGATTCTTTTTACGAAAAAGAAACAGTCTATCTCGTATATTGTGAGCACAGGCGGACATCTTGTCGGCTATTTCGCTCTTGCGGTAAAGCCTGTCACTTTCTGTAACGAAGTTCTTAGCAAAACCGCCCAAAAGGTAGTTGAGCGTATCAGCAAGTACGATGCAAATACAAAAGAGTATAGCGCCAGCGGGTATCTCATTGCTCAGCTGGGAAAGAACTTTCGCATTGCGAAGGAACTGCAGATTCCCGGTTCGCACTTGTTGAACATTGCCATAAGCACGATTCAGCAGGCCCAAAACCTTGTGGGCGGAACCATCGTATTTCTGGAATGTGAAAGTCATCCGAAATTAATGAGCTTTTACGAGCAAAATTTATTTCGGCAATTTTCCTCAAGGATCACAGACAACTCAAACAACGAAGGTCTGGTACTAAACCAGATGTTCAGACTTATTTAAAAAAAGAACGATTATGAAAAATTCCAAGCTATTTTTTGGTCTCGGCAATCCCGAATTGAAATACAGAAATACAAGACATCAAATGGGCTGTAAAGTTCTTGATGCTTTCCGCATCAACTTTGAGACGCACCTCGTAGAACATGTAGAAGGACTGTACGATTTGTATGCATATGAACACTCTGTTGACGGAGAAAAGTGTGTTGACTATCTGTGCTATCCGTTAACAGGGATGAATTCTGCGGGCGATGTCTTGCCGGAACTTTCTAAGAAGTTGGGAATTGAAAATCCAGAACAGCTGATTGTCTTTTATGACGATATTCACTTGGAACCAGGATGCATTCGGGTCAAAAAAATGTCCGAGAATCATGGTGGACACAATGGTGTGAAATCGGTCCTGGAAAATTTTGGTCCCGGTTGGATTGCGTGTAAAATCGGTATAGGAAGCCCTGCCGATAAAAGCAAACTTTTGGAATGGGTCATTGGCCAAATGGACTTCAAGTGCTATGTAATATTAATTCACACATGCATCTTGTTTGTTCCTTTGATTGAGAACTTCAGAAGCTATGCTGATATGGCTGCAATCCAGTCTGCATTCAATGGCATGAGAATCGTTTGCGAAGATGAATCTACTTGTCCGCAATCTCAGAGCTGATGCTCATTATCGGGTTCAGCGGATCCGTGTCAATCAAGTCAAGGTGCTTCACCATGTGGAGGGTGCCTTGCTTGTACTTCTGGAAATGTTCCGAAGCGATGTGCTTTTTGTAGGCATCCTGGCTGGCGTAGATTTCAAGAATGTATAGAGCATTCTTGTCACGCTTAAGGCCCATGGGATACATGCAGATAACGCCCGGTTCCGTACGCATGCTGGTGGCGCCGACTTCAAGAGCCATGGCCATGTACTGGTCGTGATATTCCGGGTGAATCTCGATGTAGGACAGGCGAACGATGCGGTCGCTTTCAAAGGGCTGCTTTTTCACTTGACTAGTCTTTGCCATAGCCATTCCTGAAGCTAGAAGAAGCACGAAGAAAATTAGAAGTTTTTTCATATTCTCAAAATTCCTTTTTCAACCAGTCGGCGATTTTTGTTTCGCGGCTAGAGAAATCAGCAGCCTTTATAGAAAGGCTTGCGGTGAAGTTATTGCCAGGAAGCAAACGTTTGGCGTCGGCTTCAACACCGCTGATTCCGCTGGAATGGCTGCTGACAATAAGGCCCACTTTTTTATTTGCGAGTTCCTTGCTGTTTTTGAAAAGATAGGTCTGCATGGGAGCGGCCATGTGGCTCCACCAGAGAGGCGCAACGACGATCACCTCGCTGTAATTTGCGAAGCTTACTTCGGTGCTGACGGTGATAGCGGGGTAGCTGCTTTCGTCATCGGGATTCTTGTTGATGGCGTCAATAAGGGCGTCGCCGATGGCGTAATTGTTGGCGGCAAAATCTGCCTTTTCCACAGGAGAGATTTCCACCACATCGGCAGAAATCATTCCTGTCAAGGTTTCTACGATAGCCTTGCTGTTCCCGGTGAAGGAGTAGTAAGCGACTAGCATCTTTTCGGAAGCTACGATGCTCTCACTTGAACCTGCAACATCATTCTTTGCATTAGAACTGGAGTCGTCGCCGCAGGCGTTCAGAAAGAACGCCGCCGTCGCACTCAACAAGAACAGCAATTTTTTCATACCGCCTCAATTACGGAAGCTTGTTGTACACTTCGTCAACTACAGGTTCCAACCATTCGTTGCTGGCGTTTTCGCCAACGTGGGTGTGGTAAGTCAAGTGCTGGAACCAGGAATCCTTGGCGGCACCATGCCAGTGTTTCTTGCCTTCAGGAATGACCACGACAGAACCCGGTGTCAGTTCCTGAGGTTCCTTGCCTTCTTCCACATACCAGCCGCGGCCAGAAACGGCAATCAAGACCTGTACCTGATTGTGATGGATGTGCCAGTTGTTGCGGCAGCCCGGTTCAAACGTCACGTTGGTGGGGCCGCCATTTTCTGCGTCCATAGGGGCCAAGTAACTGTTGCCGATAAAGTACTTTGCGTAATTTACGTTAGGCATGCCGCGGGGCCACGGGGAATCTCCGCCGTACATGCCAGGAATTAACTTGGCATCCTGCAAAGTCATGGTAATGCTTTCCACCTGCTGATCCGTAAGGCCCGCCTTCTTTGCGCCCGCCTTGTGTGCAGCCAGCTGGGGGTGAACGCCATCCATGCCGCTGAGGGCCGCAACAGTCACCAGTTCGCGTTCCGGCATAGTCAAGTTGTCGCGGGCGAAAATGTCGCCAAACAAATGTGCCTTCAGGTAGTAATCCGTTGCAGGAACGAAAGTGTTGTTCACCTTGCCGAACAACTTCGTCTGAACTTCGGTACCTGCCTTCAGGGAGTTGTAATTCTTGGGCAGGGGAGAAGCGTCCTTGCCTTCGGCGGTCTTCTTGCCGGCGGCCTTGCGTTCATCCAGAACTTTCTGCAAAGTTCCGAGGGCGTTCAGGGAGCGCGGGAAACCGGTGTAGGCATAAAGCTGGGAAAGCGCTTCTTTCACCTGGCTTACGGTGAGTCCGTCATCCAGACCCTTGTCGATTGCCTTGCTAAGTTTTGCCAAGTCGCCCTTGGCTTCCAGGCAGGCGATAATGGCCATGTCCTGCTGCTGAACGGTAAGAACGTTTTTCATAATCTGTGCGTTTGTGGTGGTGGCCAGGGCGAGGGTGGCTACGGTTGTGATTATAGCATTTTTTAGTATATTCATGCCCATAATATAAGACCTAGAGTTTGCTCTAGGTCAAGAGGTTTATCTAAAAAAAGTGAAAAAATCTCACTGCTGGGCGAACTTTCGTAGTTTCCTTATTTTCGGCAAATAAGCTCTGCCGAAATCTAGTGCTCGAAAAGAATGCTCAACATCAGGTTTTTGTACAATCTGGTTGGACCCATGGTAAACGATCATATTGCCACCCCCTGCTTTTTCAAGAAGGTTTCGATGTCATTGACTACATATTCTGTGCTTTGGGTGTGCAAAACATCAAAGAACGGCACAATAAGATCCTTTATGCAGGAAGAATCATTCAACTTCCTGTACACATCTGACGGGAGCTTGTTCCACTTGTTGGCGCAAGCGTGAATCATGTAGATGGTAAATTCAAAGGATTCTTTATTCATTTTATGACCTATGGGATCGTGCTCTACTTAATATACATTTTTTCAAAGGGAATATTTTTGTAATCTTATGGGGATATAGTTCTCTTTTCTCTGTCCTTCACAATCTTTTTCATGTTTAGTGCGGCCCAGTTGATTAAATCCTGGAGGATGGGCAGCAAGGTATCGCCGCGTTTGGAAATTGAGTATTCAACGCGGGGCGGAACTTCTGGGTAGACTTTTCGATCAATGATGCCGTCGGCTTCCAGGGTCTTGAGGGTTGAGGTTAGCATTTTTTGTGAAATGTCTGGAATGCTACGCTGTAATTGATTGAATCTGCAAACGGGCTGTTGAGATAATGTGTAAAGTACCAGCATGGACCATTTATCCCCTATGCGGCTCAATATGTTCCGTATTGGGCAATTTGGAAAGTTGTCGTCTTTTAATATAATTTTAGACATAAATACTCTCTTTTTTATACTTACTCTATAAAAGTAATAAAATTTTTATTTGATAGCAATATCTTGAAAATTCTTGAATTTTGCAAAGGTTACTAAAAGGTAACTATGGCACTATTTTGTGCCTTCTTGTTTTTAGGAATGTTTGTTTTTAACTTATGGTCGCTTAAAAAGAGGAAGTCTCTAAAAGTAACCAATAAAAAAAAAGAGGTAACATCATGAAGAATTACGCAGTAAAAAACTTTAATGGCTGGAAGAATGTGGAAGGTAAGGTTTTCCTTGGCCAGGAACTTGCTATGACTGGTGCCGAGGCGTCCCTTCAGCGTCTTGCCGCTGGTGAAGATGCTCCGTTTTTCCATTCCCACAAAACTCACGAAGAAATCTATGTGATTATTTCTGGTAAGGGTGAGTATGAAGTGGACGGCGAAAAGTTTGCCGTTGGCGAAGGTAGCGTTGTCCGCGTAGCTCCAGCGGGTGTCCGTGCCCTGCGCAACACCTCTGATGCAGAAATGGTCATGATGTGCATTCAGTATGAAGCCATGCCGATTACCAGCTTTATGGATGACGCCAATATCATCAAATAGGGCGTTTTCTATAAATTTTTAGGGCAGAATTGCAAAAAACTGTTCTGTCCCTTGCTTTTTTGAGTCAATGTTCGTATATTTACGAACAGAGGCGAATATGGCTGAAAAAAAGTATTGTGAAGAAACCGAAAAGCTGGCAAGAATTGCCAAGGCTCTTGCTCACCCCGCAAGGATTGCCATTGTACAATTCCTGGCGAAGCAGGATACCTGCTACTTTGGGGACATTCACGAAGAGCTGCCTATTGCCAAGGCGACTGTCAGCCAGCATCTAAAGGAACTGAAAGATGCGGGCTTGATTCAGGGCGAGATTGAAGCGCCGAAGGTCAAGTACTGCATCGATCGTGAAAACTGGAAACTGGCGAAGACGCTTTTCAAGGATTTCTTCAATATGGAACTTTGTAAAAAGAAATCCTGTTGCAAGTAGTCGAAATCCCTGCAAAGCAGGGATAAATTTTTAACCTTATTGTTCGTAGTTCTACGAATAACGAACATAAAAAGCGAAACAATCCGCAAAGGAAATAAAATGAAAAACATCAAGATTCTTGTCAGTGAATGTAAATGCAACCAGTCCTTCGCCGATTCCGTAGAGCGAATCGTCAAGGAAATGGGAATCGAGGCGACCGTTACTCGTATTGACGATATCGTTCAGATGATTCCCTACAATATAATGTCTCTCCCTGCCTTGGTGGTAGATGAAAAGGTGGTGGTCAAGGGCAAAATCAACGATGACGAAATCCGCAAGGTGCTGGGTTTATTGAATTCTTGCAGCTGTGGAAATTGCGGGTAGTTTATGAAGAAAGTTTTCTTGTTTTTGCTGGCTTGTGCCACAATGGTTATTGCCCAAGGGCCTGCCGTAGATGTGCTTTACTTTCACGGAGCGCAGCGTTGCATTACTTGTCGTAGCATTGAAAAGCTAACAAAGGAAGTATTGCAGGAGAGTTTTGCGAAAGAATTGAAGTCTGGCAAGGTTACGTTTACGGTTGTTGATATTTCTGAACCGACTAGTGAAAAGATTGCCAAGGAATATAAGGTGACGTGGTCTTCTCTTTTCGTGAATAAGTGGGAGGGCGCTAACGAAAAACGCAATAACCTGACTCAGATGGGCTTTTCTTACGCAAAGAATCAGCCTGCCGAATTCAAGAAGCGTTTTAAGCAGGTAATGGATGACCTTCTTAAATAATCTTCTGGAAAGTAGCCAGCTGCCTTTTTTTACCGCAGTTATTTTAGGGTTGCTTACGGCGATTTCTCCTTGCCCGTTGCTAACCAATATTACGGCTGTAGGGTTCATTAGTAAAAAGGTGGATAAACCGCGCGCTGTATTTTTGCGAGGGCTTTTCTATGCGTTTGGTCGTGTTGTCAGCTACAGCGTTCTTGGGTTTATCCTAATTGCGGTTCTTCGTAAGGGCGGAGATGTTTTTGATATCCAAAATTTTGTAGGGCGGGCTGGCGAAACTGTACTTGGGCCGGTTCTTATTGTGATGGGCTTGTTCATGCTTTTGGGACATCTTTTGCCTTTGCCAAAATTTGGTTTCAAGGGTGTTGATGAATCAAAGTTCAATGGCCGATTGAACAGTGGGCTGGGCTCCTTTTTGCTGGGAATGCTTTTTGCGCTTGCCTTTTGCCCGACCAGTGGCATGCTTTACTTTGGAATGCTGATTCCCATGTCGATGGGGGCAACCGGTGGTTATTTTTTGCCGATTGCTTTTGGACTAGCCTCTTCGCTACCCATTTTGATCATCGCCTACATTTTGGCGTTTAGCATTAACCGGCTTGGTGTTGCTGTTGGAAAAATGAAACTTTTCCAAGTTTGGTTTAACCGAATCGTTGCGCTGCTTTTTATAGTGGCTGGAATCTTAAAAACTTTTATGGAGTTTTAACTATGAAAATTCTCGTTTTGTGTACAGGAAATCGTTGCCGCAGCCAAATGGCTCATGGCATTTTGCAGAATCTGGATTCTTCGTTGGTGGTGTGTTCCGCTGGCGTAACGCCCGCGCAGGAAGTACATCCCTTGGGCGTCAAGGTGATGGCGGAAATTGGCATTGATATTTCAAAGCATTTTCCGAAGCATGTGAATCAGTATTTGAATGAGCCTTGGGATTTTGTCATCACGGTTTGCGGTGGTGCGAAGGAATCTTGCCCGGTGTTCTTTGGGCAGGTTGGAGAGCGCTTGCACATTGGCTTTGACGATCCCGACGCCTTCAAGGGAACAGAAGAAGAAATCCTTCCCGAATTTCGTCGCGTTCGTGATGAAATCAAAATGAAGATGGAAGAATTTTACCTGACAAAAATCAAAAATTCCAAGGCGTAAAATCGCGAGGTTAAAATGATTCAGCAGTTTGCAGATTGGCTTATCTATGGCTTGTGTGGCCTGGATGCTGCGTCCCGTTTAGGGGCCGCGCTTAACTTCTTTGTTTACGATTCCATAAAGATTGTGCTATTGCTTTTTGCCATCAGTTTCTTGATGGGAATTGTGAACGCCTATTTTCCGGTGGAGCGACTTCGCAATTTCTTGACGACTCATAAGCTGTTTGGTTTGCAGTATTTGCTGGCGGCGCTTTTCGGGGCGATAACTCCTTTCTGTTCCTGCTCCAGCATTCCGCTGTTTATCGGCTTTGTGAAAGGCGGAATTCCTCTGGGAGTGACCTTTGCATTCTTGATTACTTCGCCCTTGGTCAATGAAGTTGCTGTGGCCATGCTTGCGGCGACATTTGGCTGGAAGGTGACGGTGATTTATGTGGCCAGCGGGATTTTGCTGGGAACTGTTTTGGGCGCGATTCTTGGTAAATTTAAATTGGAGAGATTGTTGAGTCCATGGGTGCGGCAGATTCAGGAAATGTCTATGCGAGCGGCTGCGAACTCTGATGTTACGCAAGCCGACTCCTTGCAAGCCAATGATGAAACTTCGCGATACTCCTTCTTCCAGCGCCTCCCAGGCATCGCACGTGGATCCTTGAACATTGTCCGCGGCGTAATCCTCTATGTAATTATCGGTATCGCCATTGGTGCGGCCATGCACGGCTATGTGCCTACAGGATTCTTTGAAAATTATCTTTCTTCGGAGCACTGGTACGCCGTTCCCCTGGCTGTGATTTTGGCGGTGCCCATGTATTCCAATGCGGCTGGCGTTGTGCCCATTATCGAAGTGCTGGTGGCAAAGGGCGTTGCCATTGGAACTGCGCTTTCCTTTATGATGGCGGTGGTGGGGCTTTCGCTCCCTGAGGCCATGATGCTAAAGAAAGTCATGTCCCTAAAGCTTCTGCTGATCTTCTTTGGAACAGTTGCCCTGAGCATCATTGTGCTTGGACTGTTGTTTAATGGGTTTGGGATATATGCAACAGATTGTTGTATATGGAAGAATTTTCTGAAAAATTTTCTATAAAAATTGCAATTTTAGTTCAAAAATCAAATTTTTGTTGCATAGAATTATTTGAAAAGTTGTTGCATAAGCCTATATTTTTAGGTGATGAAACCTATCGTTGAATACACCGATTTTCGAAAGTTCATGCTGGACTTCTATGAAGAGCAGAAATTGCGCCATGGGTTTACTTGGCGTGAGTTCTCCAAGAAGGCTGGATTTTCGTCGTCGTCCTACATGAAGGTGGTGTGCGACGGAAAGAGCAAACTGAGTCGAATCGGTGTGGAGCGCGCAGGCGAGGCCATGGGGCTTGTGGGTTTCGAGATGGATTACTTTAGGGCCATGGTGAAGTTTGGCCAGGAAGAAGACCAAGCGAAGAAAAAGCTTGCCTACGAAGAAATGGTTTCCATTGCAAGGCTTCATAAGGTGCGAGTCATTGACAGCGAACTTTTCGACTTTTATGAAAGCTGGAAAAATCCGGTGCTTCGCGAACTTGCTCCCATGATGCCGGGGGCGACGCCTGGAGAAATGGCGAAGAAATGTCTGCCGAAAGTTTCTGCGGAAGAAGTGCGAGAAACTCTTGCGTTTCTCACGAAGAATGGTTTCCTAAAAAAGATGTCGGACGATACTTTTGAACAGGCGGAAAAATCCATTACGGGCTCGCCGGAAGCGACGCGCCTGGCCATTCGCGGAATGCATTACAAGATGGCCTGCCTTGCGGCAAACTCGCTGGACTTGCCGAAGGAAGAGCGAAACTTTACTGGCGTCACCATGGGCGTTTCTAAAAATTCTTACGAGCGGATCGTGAAGGAACTGGATGAATGCCGCCGCAAGATTATTGCCATCGCTGCAGAAGATGAAAATATCGATCAGGTTTATCGCCTGAATCTGCAGTTGTTCCCGCTGACAAAGAACGCGAAGGAGAAGGATGATGAAAAATAAATTCATTTTGTCCGTGGCTAGTTTCATCGGATTGTCTGCGGGTCTGTTCTGCGCTTGTTCCGACAGCAGTTCTGTCGCAGGGACCGCAGAAGAACCGAACCAGATTGCCGTTGAAGATGTTTCTTCGTCTAGCATCCAGATTCCCGGTCAAGCCGGAGATGTCGTTGAGCCGCAATCATCTTCTTCTGTCATCCTGAGTTCTTCTTCCGTCATCCTCGACCCCGATCGAGGATCTAGCAGTTCCATTACACCTCCGAGCTCCGGAAGCGATGACGCTCCGGCAGTTGTTCCGCCAAGCAATGGCGTAGAGCCGAAGACTCTTGATAATTTCGTCAAGCAGTACGTCAACGATGTCAACACGAAGTTTGATGACAATGTTCTTGCTTATAACTTGGTATATGAAAAACAGTGTGGCGGAGCGTCGGATGATTGCGAAGATGCTACTCCTGTCTATTACGAATTGACTACGCCAGGTTTACACAAAGATATGGACATGTCCCATGTTGAAATGTTGTTCCCGAAGACAATAGATTATCTCGCAAAGACACCAAGCGTTGATGAATATTGTCCGTTCTACTTGTTGAACATTTCTCCTATTGGTATGGATGGCGGCTACACTCCAGAAACGGGATTTGTGCTAGCGAATATTGAAGGCGGTAAGTTGACTGTAATTGCACTTCGTTCACACACCTGCGAAAATACTGATAAATACAGAGTATTTGGAATTCTATTCCGTTACTGTGGGAATCTTTCGCTTGATTCTATAATTGAATTCATTGAACCCGATGGCAATTTTACGACGGAATGCAGGCCCGCAAATTCCATTGATGTTTCGTCGGAATGGGTGAACAAAAATTTATTGAGATAACACATGTCATTGCGAGCCTCGTAGAGGCGTGGCAATCTAAACAAAAAGGAAACTATGAATATCAAAAAATTTGTGCTAGGGCTTTCTACGACCCTGGCGGTTATAGGACTCGTTGCCTGCGGTGACGATAGTGCGAGTGCTTCAAATTCCGGCGAGGAATTGGAATCCTCCTCCAGTATCACGCAAAATGAGAATGATGTGTCCAGCAGCTCCATTGACGGAGCAAACTGCACTGACGAATTTTCAAATTGTGTGATGCCGGTTTCTTCTTCACTTGCAGAAGATGTAAGCTCCTCTAGCTCTGAACTGGATTGCATCGTGCTAGAACCAAACTCTTCCTCTAGCAGTTTTTTGATTCCCTCTTGCGGGCAAAACGTCACTTGGCAAGAAACATGCGTTGACACTGAATTTGAAGGAGAAGTATGCGACGCCATTGGCTGCGGGGCTCTGGATTGTTTTGAAAATCAAAAAGGATGGCATGCCTTAAGTTGTGATGGCGGCAGTGTCATGATTTGTGACGGAACTCGTTGGCAATATACCAATTGCGTTTTGCCGATAATCGGTTCGTCAAGTTCTTCTGTCGAAAATGCATCAAGTTCCTCTGCTTATGACCCTGCGGGAGCCAACGGCAAACCTTGCGAAATAGAAAGCGAAGAAAGATATGTGGGACCTTATGCATATGTATGCAGGGATGGTCAACTGACTTTCTCGGAAGATCTTTCTGACCCCTGTGACGCTGATAATGATTGCGGCTCCAGCGAGTATCCAGAAGGCTGGCAGAATGAACCTTGCTCCACTGAAGATGAAGTAAGATTGGATGAAACTTTTGAATACCGCTGCGTTGGTGGAAAATGGTCTATCCAAGGATACAATCCTAATCTTGTAGATCCTAATGCCGAACGTTGCAGAAGTAGCGAAATCGAAGGTTCTGCTTGCGATGTAAGTGGCGACCTTTCCCATATGTCAGTAAATGGTTGCGAGTTCTTCTGCTACGGCGGAAAGTGGGAATACACTCCGCCTCCAATGTAGCAGAATTAAGAAATCGCCACTTCGTACAATGCGTTCAATGCCTTTTCCAATTTCTTGGAAGACAAGGCGGAATAGTTGATGATGAATTGATGTTCGCTGGGGGTAGCCTCGGTGTAGTAATCCGAAAGGGCGCCGATGCGGACGCCCTTTTCTTCAGCCCGCTTGCAGAATTCTTCGTCGCTTAGGCGGGTCTGAATTCGCATAATGAAATGCAGGCCGGCGTTTTCTTCGGAGATTTCTACAAGGTGAGCTAGCTTGCTTTTGCTGATGGCATGGAGTAATGTATCGCGGCGACCGCGGTACAGATTGCGCATGCGGTTGATGTGCTTTTCGAAGGAGCCGTCGTCGATGAACTTTGCGAGAGCCAACTGTTCCAGCGTGGAAATGGTGCAGGCGTAGAAGGAAAATTCCTCGTGGAATTTTTTGGCCAGAGGCTTGGGCAACACCATGTAGCTGAAGCGGGCTGATGACGTGAGAGTCTTGGAGAAGGTGTTGATGTAAATGACCTTATCCATGACGTCGATGTTTTTCATGGCGGGAATGGGGGAACCCACCATACGAAATTCGCTGTCGTAGTCGTCTTCTACAATGTAGCGGTTGCTGGATTTTGCTGCCCAGCTCAATAGCTCGTATCGGCGGCTCACTGGCGTCACGATGCCTGAGGGAAAATGGTGGGATGGCGAAATGTGAATGACATCGGTGCAGGTTTCTTCCAGCTGGTCGATGATGACTCCGCTTGCATCCATAGGAATGAAGTTGCAGACCACATTCATCTTGCGGTAGATTTTTGAAATCTTGCTGTAGCCTGGATCTTCTACGCCGTATTTCTTGTCGAAACCTAAAAGTTGTACCAGCAGGCCGTACAAGTAATCTGTGCCTGCGCCCATGATGATTTGGCTGGGGTCCACATCCATGTTGCGGAAGCCACGCAGAAATTTTGCGATGGACTTACGAAGAGCCATGAGGCCGCCATACGGCGAAGGCTCCAGAAGTTCCTTCTGGTTTTCACAGATGATTTTTCGCATGTTTTTTGCCCAAGTGGAAAAGGGGAAACTTTCTGGATCCACTTGGTTGTTGACGAAATCGGCCAGATATTTTTTTGGGGACGCTGGCTTTCCAATGCTGTTTTTATAAAAATTACTGGACAGGTCCTCTGAAAAATTTTTTTGTGCTTCCCGGGACTGTTTTAGGTTGGCCTGAGTCGCGGATTGCAGGTGTCCAAAAGTTTTGCCGGTATCGATGGCAGAAACGAAGAATCCCTTGCGAGGCTCCGTGTAGATAAATCCTTCAGCCAGAAGCTGGGCGTAGGCGTTTTCCACCGTAATGACGCTGACGCCAAGATGTACCGCAAAAGGCCGCTTTGAAGGCAACTTTTCGTCGGCGGGGAGAACACCCGAAAGAATGTCCTTCTTGATACACTTATAGAGGTAGTGGTACAGGGAATCGGAATCCGTTTTCTTGATGTCGTAGCTGAGCATAATCTGACCTTAATCTGGACTTGTTAAAATAATAGAAAATTGAATATTTAAAAAGGTCAGCTTAAAACCTAATTTACCTCCTGAAACGATAGGGAATATAACCTATGAAACAATTCAGTGTGTCATCCTGAGCGAAGCGTAGCGTAGTCGAAGGATCTAGATTCCTCGACAAGCTCGGAATGACACTTGTGACTTTGTAGAGAAGAATCCCATTCAGATTGATGTTACTAACAAAAAATGAGGTAAAAAATGTCCGAGAACTACATTGCAGAACGTTATGAATTGAACAAGAATCTGGCCCAGATGCTGAAGGGTGGCGTCATTATGGATGTGACCACTCCGGAACAGGCAAAGATTGCGGAAGCCGCAGGTGCTTGCGCCGTCATGGCTCTGGAACGCATCCCCGCAGACATTCGCGCTGCCGGTGGCGTAAGCCGCATGAGTGACCCCAAGATGATCAAGGGAATTCAGGATGCGGTTTCCATTCCTGTGATGGCAAAGTGTCGCATTGGTCATTTTGCAGAAGCCCAGATTCTTGAAGCTATTGAAATTGACTACATCGACGAAAGCGAAGTCCTTTCTCCGGCGGATGACATTTTCCATATCAATAAGCGTGATTTCAAGGTGCCTTTTGTTTGCGGTGCCAAGGACTTAGGCGAAGCTCTCCGCCGCATTGAGGAAGGTGCTTCCATGATCCGTACCAAGGGCGAGCCGGGTACTGGCGACATTGTGCAGGCTGTGCGCCACATGCGCCTGATGCAGCAGGAAATTGCTCGCCTCACCTCCATGCGCGAAGATGAACTTTACAACCGCGCCAAGGAACTGCAGGTCTCCTACGCCCTGGTAAAGTATGTTCACGACAATGGCAAACTTCCTGTGGTGAACTTTGCCGCCGGTGGCGTGGCCACTCCTGCTGACGCTGCTCTCATGATGCAGCTGGGCGCCGAAGGCGTGTTCGTTGGCTCTGGCATTTTTAAGTCCGGCAATCCGGTGAAGCGCGCCCAGGCCATCGTGAAGGCTGTCACCAACTACAAGGATGCAAAGCTCATCGCTGAACTTTCCGAAGACTTGGGCGAAGCCATGGTGGGCATCAACGAGCAGGAAATCGCATTGCTCATGGCCGAAAGAGGTAAGTAATGAAAATAGGCGTTCTCGCCGTTCAGGGCGCGTTCATTGAACATGAACAGATCCTTGCAAAGCTCGGTGTAGAAACTGTAGAAATCCGGCAAAAGTCGGATTTGACACACTGCGCTGAATCAGACCGTCCCTTCGACGGCTTGATTCTCCCTGGTGGCGAAAGTACCGTCCAGGGTAAGCTATTGCGGGATTTGGGTTTGTTTGAACCGTTGCAAAAGATGATTCAAAACGGCCTTCCTGTTTTTGGAACCTGTGCCGGTCTCATTCTTTTGGCAGAACAACTTTCTAACGACAGCAATGTTTATTTCGGAACCTTGCCTGTTACCGTTCAGCGAAACGCATACGGTCGCCAGCTGGGAAGTTTTTTCGCAGAACTGCCCTTCCGCGGCATCGCCGATTCAAATGTTGTCCCCATGACATTCATTCGCGCACCTCTCATCGAAAGTGTTCGTGACGGCGTGGAAATTCTTGCGGAAGCCAAGGGCGGAATCGTTGCGGTTCGTTACAAAAACCAGCTGGGCATTACCTTCCATCCGGAACTGAACGAAGATACCCGCATTCATCAGTACTTTCTGAAAATGTGTCGCGGATTGTAGTGATAATTCATAAGTGAAAAAATGAAGCCTTTTTAAGCAATTAAAAGGGCTTTTTTCATATATTTATTTGTCAGTAAATATAAACTTGATTTGTCTATGCCAAAGATTCTTTTTGTATGTCACGGAAACATTTGCCGCAGTCCTATGGCGGAATATGTGATGAAGGATATGGTGCAGTCTCGTGAAGCGGACTTGAATCGCTGCGGCTTGACTCCTGCAGATTTTGAAATTGCGTCGGCTGCAACCTCTACAGAGGAAATTGGTAATCCGGTATATCCGCCGGCACGCCGCATGTTGAATTCCCATGGCATAGACTGCAGCGGCCATGCTGCCCGCCAGATGAACCAGCGGGACTATGACTATTACGATTATATTGTGCTGATGGATCGAAACAACCTTCGCAACTTGCGCTGGAATATTTCGGCTGCGCAGTACAAGGATGAGGCAAAGAAGATTTCCATGATGATGGACTGGACTTGCCGTCCGGGCGATGTAGCGGATCCTTGGTATACCGGGAATTTTGATGCAACCTGGCGTGATGTAAATGAAGGCTGCGAAGGCTTGCTTAACGAAATTATTGCGAAAGCCTTAGTTTGATTTTTTGCTGAAAATCCATTGGGAAATGGGAATCAAGTAAAGGTAGGCCGCAAAGACAATGCTTGCGGTGGGGGCACCCATGGCTCCAAGAGGAATGATGCTTGCCATGCTCCAGGGAACAAGCCCCGCAATGACCACACTTGAATTTTCAATGTAGATGGCGCGCCTGTTCTTATCGCTCACAACGTTCTTGCAAAGTTCGTTGGTGAGGATGATGCACATACTTTGATTGCAGCTGATCATGCAGGTGGCGAATGCGGTAAGGATCATGCAGCCGAAGGATGATCGCTTTCCTAAGCGTTGGATGGGCCCGCGAATTTTATCCAGGATTCCCATGCCCTTGAATAGTCCAACGAAGGTCAGGGAAACTAGGATGATACCGCAAAGTTTAATCATGCCGAATACGCCTCCGCCAGACATCATGGCTGATATTTCATTCGGCGCAGTGTAACCTATGAATGCAGTTTTTATAACATCGGCAATATCTACGTTTTGCATGGTAAAGGTGATGACAGCCGCAATTGTGATGCTTACCAGCATGTTGATTTTTACATCGACACGGAAGAGGGCCAAGACGAGTATAGAAATTGCCGGCAGTACAAGAATCCAATGGAAGTGGTAGAACTTTTGGAATATTTCGACGGAATCGTTTCTTGCCGGGTCCACGTCCAGACAAAGGCCTGCCGCGGCAAAGAGAACAAGCGCTACTGCAAAGGGGAAGACGCAGGTGCGAATCATCCCGCGAAGGTTGTCGTAAAGATTTGTCTCCGTCACCTCGGCCACCAGGAGTGCGCTGGTCGAAACGGGCGAACAACGGTCCCCGAAGAAAGCTCCCGACAGCACAACGCCCCCGCACACCGCAGGAGAAATTCCGAGGGCGTTTCCCACGCTCATGCAAATAGCACCGATGGATGCTGCAGTCCCAACGGATGTTCCCGTCAGGGCGGATACCGCAGAATTCAGCAGGAACGCCGCGGGCAGGAAAATGCTGGGCTCTAGCGCCGCCGACGTCAAGTTCACGATGTAGGGGATGGTTCCGCCTGCCCGCCAGAGCGCCGTCATGGCGCCAATCATGAGCATGACGACAACGATGTTTCTTGCCGCCTTCAGGTTGGAGACGCTCATCTTCATTAGGGCGCCAAGTTTATATCCACGGACAAGACCGAAGATGATTAAGGCGAACAGTATGGCCAGCAGTGTGTACAACATTTCTAACAAATAAAATTTTAGTAAATTGAGACTCATGATGTTTTTTATGATTATTCCCTTTGTGGCTATTCTTGTTCTGTACCTGAATATTCGCAAGGTGGCCGAGGGCACCAAGGGCGTGCTGATTGCCGGTCTTCCCATCATCTTGACGTTTGGCAGTTTCTTCTTGGCAAGGCAAAATTCCGCCTTCTTTTCCTGGGTTCAGTGCTTCATGGTTATCTGGCTTTGTCAGGCCCTCTGGATGTATATCCTGTGGAGCCTTTTCCTGGGGCTGCGTGCTATTTACCGAAAGACGCTTGGGAAAAAGCCGGGACGTCTCCAGTACAAGACCAACTTTGCCCGCAATGGCGCACGCATCATTCTTGCAGCAACAGTGCTGTTGACTGCAGGTCTTCTGGCCTATGGCATCCCAAATCATTACGATTACAAGACCCGCACTCTGGATGTGGAATTCAAGATGGCGCCATATTCAGCACCTGCGGAAAATTCCTTTGTAGAAGATTCCACGGCGAAAGTCCCTGCTACTGTAACCTGGACGGAATCCCATCGTGATTTCAAGGCGGTGTTCTTCAGCGATCTTCACATCGATCCGCTTTTCAAGCAAGAAAAGCTGGAACGTCTCATTGCCCAGTGCGATTCCGTCAAGCCAGACTTTATCTTGTTTGGCGGTGACATGGCCGACGTCCATGATTCCGTCTTGACCGCTCAAGGATACGACAAGCTGATGCAGCGCTTAGCCGCCACCGCAAAGGTTGCCGCCGTCGGCATCAACGGAAATCACGAGGCCTATATGGAACGCTCCGGTTCCGATCCCGAGGGTTTCCTCCGTAGGGCCGGCTGGATTTTCCTGGATGATTCCACTGCCTGCATTCCGGCCGAGGCTCCCGTCGCGTGCTTCACCGGCCGTCGCGATTTCCAGAAGGCCCGCGTCTTTGAGGAAGATCGCAAGAGACTAAAGGAATTGACTGCTGAAAATCCCATGGCCGCCCACCTCACCACGAGCGCTCATTCTGTCCCCTGGATTGTCCTGGACCATCAGCCCAAGGGTGTCGAAGAGGACTTTGGGGAATTCCGCCCCGACTTTGCCCTTTCCGGCCATACCCATGATGGGCAGTTCTTCCCGGGCAATATCCTTATCAACTGGATCTGGCCCCTGGCCTATGGAGAAGGTTTCCTAAATGACATTCACTGGCTAGTCAGTGCGGGTATTGATTCCTGGGGTCCGCCGGTCCGTGCCGGTTCCGACTCCGAAATCTGGGTTATCAATTTCAAGGTGAACCGCATCAAATAAGTAAAATTTTGTACATTTGTGCAGTAAATTTCGCTTAAAAGAGTAGCTTGATGGCGCTGACGTCCCCTTTTGATAGGTAGGCGAGCCGGTGGCCATTAACTATATTTGGGTCACATATGGCATTATGCATTGAAACAGATCATTTGGAAACCGTCCAGCGAATCCTGGCCCTTCACTTTGAAGGTTTGGAAGTCTGGGCCCACGGCGCCCGTGTCACGGGTGTGGACCTGACCCCCGAAACAGAGTTGGAACTGGTGGTGATTTCCGAAAAGCCCCTTTCCTTTGAAGTGATGACGGCTGTCGAAAAGGCCTTTGTGGATAGTGGATTGCCCTTCCGCGTAGACATTATTGACTGGGCTAAGCTGCCTGAATCCCTCCAAAAGCAAATCAAGAAAGAGCACGACGTGGTTCAATCCGTCGTAGAATCCTAGTATGAAACGTCTTCTTCCCCTAGTGTTAGTCGCTTCCCTTGCGACTTCCCTCTTTGCCCAAGACGAAATTGACCAGGCAAAGTCCCTTATTCAGAATGGCAAGTGCTCTGAGGCTATTGCTCCTCTCCAGAAGGCCTATAAGGCTAATTTCCGCAAGTCCTCTGGCGAAAAGGCCGCCGTTATGCTTACCGAGTGCTACCTCCGTGACCATAACCGCGACGAGGCCGAAAAGGTTTCCTCCCGTTTCCTTGAATACTACGTGTCCTCTGATTACCGTGAACGCGTAGAGCTGGCTCACGCCATCATTTCCGTGGAAAAGGGTTCCGTCTACGAAGGTGTCGAGGCGATGCTTCGCATCTTGGCATACACCAAGAACTCTGCTGCCCGTAGCCGTACCAAGGATGTGGTTGTTCAGACCTTGGCTGCCTCTCTCCTGAATGCCGACCAGCTCCAGGCCCTCTTGGAAAAGTATCCGGTAGATAAGGACGTGATTGGCTGGATGCAGCTGCAGATTGGCCGTGAATGCCAGAATTCCAAGCGCTACCGCGCTGCTCGCTACTGGTACAAGAAGGTTCTTGCTTCTGAAGTTGCCGAGAACCTTTCCAATACCGCCCAGAAGGGTCTTGAATCCCTGGAAGGCCAGAATGCCGGTACCCCCACGGTGCTGGTTCTTGCCCCCTTGTCTGGCGACTTTGCTGAATTTGGTGCCGCCGCTATCCAGGGTGTGATCCTGGCTCACGAACAGGCCGGTCTTGAAGGCAAGGTGAATATCCGTGTGGCCGACACTCGTGCGGATGCCTCCCAGGCTTTGCTCCGCACTCAGCAGGCTGTCAACCAGGATAGCGTCATTGCAGTGATCGGTCCTATCATGAGTGCTCCGGCTGCAACCGTCGGTGCATGGCTTGGCAGTAACTTCCAGCATATCCCTATGCTGACTCCTACCGCTACCGACGACGGCATTGCCAAGATGGGTCCGAATATTTTCCAGGTGAACATTACCATGGACAACCTGGCCCAGAGCATTGCTGACTTTGCGGTCAAGTGCCTCAACATCAATGAATTTGCAATCCTCAGCCCTCTGGGTGACTACGGTGCTTCCATGAGCCAGAGCTTCACCCGCGCGGTGGAACGTCGTGGCGGTAACGTTGTCGCCTTCCGTAACTACGAAGAAGGCCGTCCGGACTACAAGACCGAATTCGACTTGCTTCGCGACGTGCGATACAAGCAGCTGAACCGCCGTAAGAATATTGCCCGCGGTGCTGCCGACCTTGATGCCGTGAATGCCAAGGAACGTATGCTTTCCATGCGCGACTCCACCTTCAACATTCCGGGTGTGTTCATTCCGGCAACCAACCCGACAGATGCAGGTTCCATGGTCAGCCAGGCAGCCTTCAACAAGATTTCCGGCACCTTCCTGGGCGCATCCGGCTGGTATGGCCGCGACCTCTTTGTCCAGGGCAAGCGTCTGGTAGACAGCTCCTACTTCAGTGTTCCTGCTCTTGACATGGGGGGCGATAACGAAGCCCTCAAGAAGTTCTCCGACGCCTTCAAGGAACGTTGGGGAGATGAACCTGGCGAAGACAAGGTTAGCGGTCTCAGCTACGATGCTGCAAATATCGTGTTTACCACCTTGGCAAAGAAGCCGAATTCCCTGACCAACGCCATTAACAACGCCGGGTCCTTCAAGGGCGTCTACGGCGAAATCAAGTTCAAGCGTGGCGCCAACACCAATACGAAGATCGTGACGGTCAACAAGGGCAAGTTCGAGACTCTCGACGGTTGCCCGGCCAAGTAATCCTGGTTGCGGTCCTGATTCAGATAAACTGGCAACGTAAAAAAGAAGCCCCGCGACTTACATCGCGGGGTTCTTTGTTTCTAGGAGGAGAGAAAGGCGTTTACCGTTGCGGCTACGAACTCGGGGGAATCGCCGTTGCGGTAGTAGATGTGCAGGTCCTCGTCATCGATGATGTCATCCAGGTTTGCGCCGCTGGTGGCACCAAGCTCCTCTTTCACCCTGCTCTTGAACAGCTGGAAACCGGAGCGGAGGAGATAGTATGACAGAACTGAAGTCTTGTGTAGCAGTTTCATAGGTACCTCCGGAGGCCTGACCATTTCAACGAGACTTATCCACCACTATCTGTGAATGTGTATATGAATTGTTGAAATGTTGTTAAGTTCATACCAAATGAATAGATTATTTTGACCCCCGGGGCAACATTCAAAAAACTTACAAGAGTGGGGTTGTGATTCTAGGCACATCGCCTGCTTGAAACCCGAAAAAATTCGACCCGCTACGATGGAAGATAACTTGTTGTCTTTCAATAAGTTGGAAGTGTCTTTGCCCTATGCCGTATTACTCTTGGCCAGTTTTTTTCCTATTCCATTTTGGAATAGATTTGTTGCCTCGCAAACGTCAAAAACGGCTGCTTGTCTGGGGTTCTGCTACTGCATCGGACTGTTGACAAGTTGTTTATCCAGTAATTTTGAACACAATTTATCAACAATGGAATGAAATTGTCGGAGTGGGTGTTTTGGATCGTTTCACTTTTCTAACTTTACACCAATGATATTCTTTTCAAAAGAGTCTAGTGCTTGCTGTGCAATGCCGGGTCGCCTTTTGGCACTTGCCCGGTCTGTTTTTGCGCTTGCCCTTGTGATACTAGCATGTGGCGCCTACGCCGAAGATTCCTTGACACTTTCACTTCCGGCAGAACAGATGACAATCTGGTCCAAGACTACGGAATTAACCATGTCCTTGCGTTACGGCGAGGCTATGGAGCAGGCTAAGAAGCTTCGGAGTGTCAATGAAGGTGCCGGCTGTGTTCTGGAGAATATTGTCCGTATCAGTCTTTACGATGATAAGGGCGATACCCTGGCGCTGGTAAAGGCTGGTGCGAATCTGGAAAAATGCAAGACTGCCGGCTTATGGGATGCACTCCGCAAGTTTGAGATGGGCTATGTCCAGGGCGAATCGGGCCATAGCGTCAAGGGTGCCATGACAACCCGTTCCGCAGCCAAGATGTTCGAGGATTCCAAAGAACTGGAAGCCCGAGCCTTCTTTGCCATTTATGCCTACTATATCGACAAGAGTTTCAGCTGGGTTCCCTTCAAGTCCGATAATCGTGCCGAGTACCTGGCAGTTCTGGATAGTGCTTCAAAGTTGTCCGAACGTTTCTGGCCGCTGTTCTTAACGCCCCTTGTGTGGATGCACTACGATAAGGAAGACTTTGCCACGGGCTTGAAGCTGTCTGAACGTGGATTGTCCATGGCTCCAAGGCATCCGGTGATGCTTCAGATCAAGGCCGACATGCTGTACCGCTTGAATCGCTATGATGAGGCTGCTAAGATTTACGAAGCCAGTGCTGCGGATTACCTGAAGCGAACTGGCAAGTCCATCCGTTACTGGTGCTCGGTATTGAACCTGATCCGTATCTACCATGATGCGGGAAAGGAGAACAGGGCCATGGAGTGGAAGAAAAAGCTGGACGATCCCGCGTATAAGGCGTTGGAAAAATGGATGCCCGGCTCTTTGATGGACGGCTTGAAAAAGAAGAAGCTGCTCTGATTTACGTTGTTAAGAATATTTAACTAAGAAATTCTGGACGTTATGACTTGTTCCTACGTGTTTATAAGTAGGAGCGTTCCCAAAAATAGGAGGAGTCATGCCCCAGAATGTATTACGTATCGGTTTCTTCTTAGATGGCTATACCCTTAAAAAAGTAAACGAGTATTACCGGCTACACCATCGATTTCATTCCAACATAGACTTCAGGGGCCTAAAGAACTGGGTCCGGACACAGGCCCTAGGTTACTTCGGAAATGAGTTTACGTCTGTAGTGATGGAATCCCACTACTATCATCCTTACCGTGAACCTGGCCTTTGTGCCAGGGATCCGGCTGGCGTGCTAAAGCTGGAGGCGCAGTTGAACAATGCCGGTTTCCAGGTCCACTATAACGACCGGATTGGAGATGACGGCGGTCTCGGGCCGAACCTCTGCCTGATGGAGGATGCCCTGCTTTTCGCCTCCTACAGAAAAATGGATGCGGCGGTACTTTTGAGTACCCAGGGGCAGTTTGCCCCCTTGCCGGATCGTCTGCGACTGATGGGAGTGCCTACGGTTCTGCTGGGATGGAATTTCTTCTACCCCAAGGCAAAGCACAGGGTTCACTGGAAGACCGATTCCTGCCTTAGGGATAAGTGTGCTCACTATGTCGCCATGGAGCGGGTTATGGACCGTAATCCTGAATCGTCGGAACCGCCACGGAATTTCTTTTTCCAGTGCGAGAGGCCCTTTGGCCATTACGTTGCCGGATGGAACAAAAAAGGCGCCATTGAGGCGCCTAATGTAAATACTCCTAGACTCGCGGTTTAGAGCTTGTTTTCTTGCTTGCTCTGCCAGTCGCTCTTGAAGATCCAGGTGAGGCGAAGACCCAGGAAGTAGGTGTCGCCGGTATTGTCGGTGTTGTCTCCAGTGTACTTCAGGGACTGGAGGCTTACGCCTTCAACATCCAGTTCGTTGTAACGGACAAAGCGGTAGCCGCCATAGAGGCCGATTGCCAGCTGGCCCAGTTCTACGCGGAGTTCCAGTTCGGAGTTGACCGTGGTTGCCATGGTGCTGTAGAAACGGTTGCGCAATGTGACGTATTCGTCGGAACCATCTTCAGTTACGGAGAAGTTAGAGGCGAGATGGAAATTGATGAGGTTGAAGCCAAAGCCAACAGAGGGGATAAGATTGATGATGCAGTCTTCACCGAAGAGCTTCCAGCCGAACATCCAGTCAGCGCCGTAGGCGTACCACTTGACATCGTACAGGGGGAACTTGGCCTGGTCGCCACTTTCTGCGGTAGCTGTGTAGCTGTTGCTGGGGCGTTCGGAAACCTGGGACGGCATGAAGTTGAAGTCAAACCAGGTAAGGAACTGCTTATACTGGGCACCTACGTTTACGTGGAGACCCAGATAGTAGTCGTCAAAGGTGCTGTAACGGAGCTTGCCGGAGTAGTCCTGTGCAACGGAGTCGCCAGGTGCAACATAGTGGTGGGCGCCGTTAGCGAAGGCTACGGTATTAACGTAGTTCTGGAATTCTTCGCGCATGCCGCGGTAGTCACCACCGATGGAGATGAACCCACGGATGTGGTCCTTTTCGTAGAAACCATTGTCCTCCTCGGCGAGAGAAACGGTGGAAAGTGCCAGTACGCTAAGTACTGCAGCCTTCAAAAAAGAGGTTATCTTTGTCTTCATGGTGAAAAAAATACATTAAGTTTTGGACTTTTGCAGTGGAAAAATTCATAAATCGTTAAAAATCAACGATTTACGATTGTTTGGAGGCTCTCTGGTGTTGACTTTTTGTGGAAAGATTGGGACATTGGCATTGGCGGTCTCCTTTTTCCTAGTTGCCTGCGGCGAAAAAAATGGCGCTGAAGGTGCCGGTGCGGTTTCTGAAAAGTCCACCGCGGCGCAGAGATGGAATCTGCCTGGACAGTCGGGTAAGTGTCTTTTTGCGACCTTGAAGCCAAGAAGATTCGCTCAGATGCTGCAGGCTGGAGATTTCTGTGGGCTTGACTTTGTGAAGATTCAGTCCATCGTGGGGCGGGACACCTTGAAAAAGACCTTCGTTCTTGTGGATTACAGCAAGGCGTCGGACTTGGAAACGTTAAGCAAGATGAGTTCTTCCGGAAAATGGGATGACGCTATCGTTCTTAAGGCGCCCTTGCGTCGTGTGGTTGTATTGTCCTCGGCGCAGATCGGGTACATGCTTCGTTTGGGCCTGCAGGACAGGATCGTTGGGGTGGGTGATGGCAAGTACATTGCGGATACCGCCTTATACGGCCGTGTGGAACGAACCCGCCAGGGAACTCTTGCTGATGGCGAGATTCCGGTTGTAGAAGTTGGCAATGGTACGGGTCTTGATCTAGAAAAGCTGATTGCCCTAAAGCCGGATTTGGTCATGACGTTTGCAACGGGCGGTTCCCAGGATGATTACGAACGTATGGAGAGGTTGGGAATTCCTGTGATGCTCACATCCGAATGGCAGGAAGACGGCCCCATGGCCAAGTTTGAATGGATTAATTTGTATGGAATCCTGTTTGGCAAGTCCGAGGAATCTTACGCCATGTTCAAGGAAACCTTGCAGTCCTTTGCGAAGAATCAGAAGGCGGGAGCGGCCTCTGCCTCCCGGACGGTGGACTGCGAGGGCCCAAAGGTTCTTGCCGGCATGAGCTATGGTGGCGTGTGGTATGCGCCGGGTGGCAGGAGCTATACGGCGAGTCTCATCAAGTCTGCCGGCGGCTGTTACCTATGGGCGGCCGATACAACGCGGGAACTCCGGTTGACTCTCGAGGAAGTGATGTCTCTGGCGGACAGTGCCGACGTGTGGATTAACCCCGGGATGTTTGGATCTCCGGAAGAGGTTCTCGCTGCAGAACCAAGAGCCAAGTTCATTAGGGCTTTCAAGGAAAAGAAAGTCTATCAAAATGACGGCCGGAAGGGGCTTGGCGGTGGAAATGATTTCTTCGAGGGGGCTGTGGCAAGGCCCTTGGAGCTCATCTGGAATCTGGGAACGCAAATAGGTGGTAAATTGCCCGATTCTACGGATACGTCATTCAATTGGTATCACAACATTTTCTAATATTTAAGGTATGATGAAACCTCATACAGGTATTGGTGACTGGATTGCAGCTAATTATGAGCTTGGCACCCCGTTCTTGCAACAGGTGCCCCGTGATTGTGCTGACTATTTGCTTTTGAACGCCCAGATTCGCGAGTACGAGCCGGGTGAGATTATTATTAACGGCGGTACTATTGGTGATTCGTTCTGCGTGTTGCAGAGTGGTGCCGCGGTAATTTGCGGTCAGATCCTGCCGGATGGTCATTACAATACCTTGGCAGCCGTCGAGGCCGGCACCTGCTTTGGTGAAATGTCCATCATCTGTAACGAACCTACCAGCAATACGGTAATCGCTGCCGAGGACGGTTGCACTGTCCTTCATGTGCCGCGCGAAGAATTCGTTAAGTTCCTGGACAAGAATCCCAATATCATGGTGTACCTGTACAAGGTGGTGGCAGATCGCCTTCGCGCCAAGAACCAGGCTTTCGATGAATTTGAACGTCTGTCCTTGCTGGCTTCTGGAAAGGTATTGCCCTTTATTGATTTCGCCCAGACCATGGAAAAGAGCCGTGTGACCGGTACCGTGATCTTTGAATGCAATGGAGAAAAAGGTTTTATCGCCTTCCAGGATGGTCGAATCTGCTGTGCCAAGTGTGGCAAACTGGCTGGTCCGGACGCTTTCGAGAAGATGCTCTCCTGGGGTGACGAAACCCTTTACAAGTTGGACACCCACCTGATGCCTGGTATCGTGAACATCAACCAGATGACCGATACCACAAGCCTCATTCTGGATGCGCTTAGAAATATTGATGAAAAACAAGGTCAGCACTAATTTGCTGGCATAAACAAGTGCCCGGTATAGGGCAAAGGATAAAAAGATGAACTACGCAGACGCTGGTGTATCTCTGGCCCGTGCAGACGAAGCTATGGTCGGAGTCAAGAAGTCCGTCCGTACCACCTTTAACGAAGGCGTTCTCGGTGACGTTGGCAACTTCGGTGGCCTTTTCACTCTGAACCACCTGGGCATGAAGGACCCCGTGCTGGTCAGCTCCGTCGATGGCGTTGGTACCAAGCTCAAGGTCGATATTGAAATGGGTACTCATACCCTGCCTGGCCAGGACATCGTGAACCACTGCTGCGACGATATTCTCGTGCAGGGCGCCCGTCCGCTGTTCTTCCTGGACTATGTGGCTACCGGCCGTCTGGAACCGGGTGTCATGGACCAGCTGGTTGCCGGTATGGCAAAGGCCTGCCGCGAAAACGGTCTCGTCCTCATTGGCGGTGAAACTGCTGAAATGCCGGGCTTCTACGGTCCGGGTGACTACGATATCTCCGGTACCATCGTGGGTGTTGTAGAACGCGAAAACATCATCGACGGCAAGAAGATCAAGCCGGGTACCATCATCCTCGGTCTCCCGTCCACCGGTCTTCACACCAACGGCTACTCTCTCGCCCGTAAGGTTCTCTTCGACGTTGCCGGCTACAAGGTGGATACCCCGCTTGAAGGCACCGACATGACCATCGGCGAAGCTCTCACCATGCCGCACCGCAGCTACTACCCGAGCCTCATTGATCTTTGCAACAAGAAGATCATCCAGGGTCTCGCTCACATTACCGGCTCCGGCTACCAGGGCAACATTCCCCGTATCCTCCCGGACAACGTTGACGTTGTCATTGACCGTACTTCCTGGGATCCGTCTCCCATCTTCAAGCTCATCCAGAAGGAAGGCTCCGTGGAGAAGGACGAAATGTACTCTACCTTCAACATGGGCATGGGTATGTTGATCTTCATCGACCCGGCTGACAAGGCTGAAGTCGTTGCACACCTCGAAGCCAAGGGCGAAAAGTGGGTGCAGGTCGGCGAAGTTGTTGCCGGTACCAAGCAGGTGAAGTTCAAGGACTAATCTCCGCTCCCTTTATCAAACGGAAAAATTTGAATAAGGACTGTCCTTCGGGGCGGTCCTTATTTTTAAGTAGTTAAAGTTTGCTTTCAATTGGAACGAGAGGCTTACCTAAGTGCAAATTTTTGTGATCCTTCATAAGGCCTTTTCATTGCGGGTACGGAATGGGAACATTTTAAACCTCCAAAAGCATGCCGACTGTTTGAAAATGGGATGTTTGAATATATTTTTAACCCTAGTAAATCAAGCGCCGTGTTTGGTGTAGATGGCGCGAAAGAGGTATTATGAAGCATCCTTTTACAAAAAGTTTTATTGCGATTAGTGCACTGACTGTAGCAGGTCTTGTTGCATGCGGCGACGACTCCTCTACTCCTTCTGTCCCGCAGATTCCGAACGATCCTAATGGCGGAATTGAAAATACTTTGCCGAACGATCCGTCCAATCCTGTGGTTGATCCTTCCGATCCGGGGAATACAAATCCTGGCGTTGGCGACGTTACTACCGATCCCAGCAATCCTAACACAGATCCGACTAATCCCGGCGTTGTCGATCCGGGTACCGGCGAAGTGATTCCTGGTACAGACCCTGTTCCGGGTTCTAGCGCTTCCAATCCAGGAACCGACCCTGTGGTTCCCGGTACAGATCCTGGCGTTAGCTCTAGCAGCACAGAACCTGTAAAGACCACCGGCAATCCTGAAGAAGATATCAAGAAGTATCCGGTGCCTACGCTCAAGAACATTCTTGGTAACGGGACCTCTGGCTGGAACACTCGCTACTGGGATGCCTGCAAGGCTCACTGCTCCCAGACCAGTCTCGACGGTGCCGAAGGCAAGCCCAAGATTAATACCCAGGAAGAATACGCTGCCAGTCATTATACTGCCCGCGTCTGCAACATCAACGACATTGAAATTCCGACCTTTACCTACAGCAAGGGCCTGGAACGTTACTGGGTTGGTATCCAGAATACTCCTAACGCCTGTCAGGAAGCTGATCCTGCAAGCGGTGGCGGCTTCACCTGTACCGACATGGCTCCGGTGGCAGTAAACGATACCTTGGCATACGCCTTCGTTGCCGGTAGCGATGCAACCACTTCTTGCGGTAAGTGCTTCCACTTGCAGTACGATGGTAGCTTCAAGGATGCCGACGGCAATAACGCCCCCAAGGAAACTCACAAGGCTCTTAAGGGTAAGCACATCATCGTTATGGCCTCCAACATTGGTCACGATGTGAAGCCTGGTCAGTTCGACCTGATGGTTCCTGGTGGTGGTCCCGGAATCTTCAATGCCCTGCAGCTCCAGATTACTAAGCCGGGTATTGAATGGGGTGCTACCTATGGTGGCTTCCTGACCTATTGCCAGAATGGCGAACAGGTTGGTTACGATGGTTCCCTGGCTGATTACCAGAAGTGCGTAAAGAACTTGTGCGATGCAGCCTTTGGCGATTCCAAGTATCCGAACTTGCTCCGTGGTTGCCATTGGTTTGCCGACTGGTACATGACTGCAGATAATCCCACCTACCAGTGGGAAGAAGTGGAATGCCCCCAGTACCTGATTGACAAGTACTCCACCACCATCAGTACTTCTATTGAAACTAAGATTTTGTATCAGTCCGACTGGTCTAAGTACAGTGGTGGCGACTTTATCGAAACCGATGCCTGCAGCAAGACTCCCAATGCAACAGGCGAATACTGCGACCCCGATCAGTTAGCTGCAGACAAGGCTAAGACCTACTAGTATGAAACATCCGTTTAAGAAAGGCTTTATCGCGATTAGCTCGCTGGCTGTAGCTTGCTTCGTTGCCTGTGGTGACGATTCTTCCACCAGTTCTCCTCAGGTAATTCCTGATCCGATAAGTAGCGCAACCATTGCTCCTGGTGACAATCAGGTTCCCGCTTCGTCCGGTTCTATTCCTGATCAGGGGGTTCCTGGCCCGAATAGTTCTGCGGCTGCGGCCGACCCTGGCAGCGCCGGTACCGTTGTTCCGGGATCCAGCGCTGAGGTAACTCCGGATGATCCGGGAACCGATCCTATGGTTCCTGGTAGTTCCGAAAGCCAGCCCTCTACTCCCGAGCTTGACGCCAATGGCTTCCCGACTATCGAATCCTATGGCGCTCCTTCTCCGGAGTATACCAAGGATATTTCCGCTACCGCAAAGCGTGGTTGGAATACCCGTTACTGGGACGCCTGCAAGCCTCACTGCTCCTGGCTTAGGGAAAGCCCAAACGACATCACTCGTGCGGATACTTCCTCCAACGAGGCTTTTGTAGCAAACCATGGCATTGCCCGTAATTGCAATATCCACGATGTGGAAGTTCCTGCCTTTACGCTTGGCAATGTGAACCCTTATGCGTTCAACTACGTAGGTACCCGTAGCGCTTGCGGCGATGAAAAGTCTGCTGGCGTATTCACCTGTACCGACATGGCTCCTATCGCAGTGAACGACACTCTTTCTTACGCTTACGTTGCTGGCACTGCCGACAGTAAGTGCGGTAAGTGCTATCACCTGCAGTACGACGGCCATTTCAAGGATGAATTCGAAATGAATCCGCCCAGGGACACCCACAAGGCCCTTAAGGGTAAGCATCTGGTGGTGATGGCTTCTAACATCGGTATGGACGTGGCTGGCGGTAATCCTAACCTGCCTGCAGGCCAGTTCGACCTGATGGTGCCGGGTGGTGGCGTTGGCGCCTTTGACGCTCTTTCTACTCAGGTAAACGGTGCTGGCATCAATTGGGGCGCAGGCTTTGGCGGCTTCCTCACGGAATGCCAGAACCAGCTGGGCTACGACAGCACTCTTGAAGCCTACCAGACCTGTATCAGGGACATGTGTGACGCTGCCTTCGGTAACTCCGGCCTGCCTAACTTGCTGCGCGGCTGCCACTGGTTTGCCGACTGGTACATGGCAGCGGACAATCCCACCTACTACATCGAGGAAGTGGAATGCCCCCAGTACCTGGTGGATCACTACATGAGCCGCATCAACACCACCGTTGAAACCAACATCAAGAAACACGATGACTGGTCCACCTATCAGGAAGGCGATGTGCTGGATACCTTGCACTGCTGGGGACCTGGCGAAGGCCCTGACCCTTACAACCCTGGTCGTGGTTGCGAAGCTAGTGAGTAATTTCCAATAAGCGACTAAGATTCTAAAATTTTAAGGTTCCGTGGCATGGCTGCGGGGCCTTTTTTATTTCATTGTGATGTGGTCAACGGAGTCTACAAATAATGTTTAAAAAGTTTGCCAGACGGGGAAGATGAAAATAATTTTAAGGGGCGATGCCGGAGAGTTTGGATGTAGGCGTCGCTGTTTTGGAGATTGGTTTATGAAAAAAATGATGTTTGGGCTGGCTGCCGCTGTTGCAGCATTTGCAATTACCCCTAATCCGAATTTGAGCATCGGCAAGAATCTTTATGTAGATGGTGCTGTCAATTCCAACTGGAAGCCGGAAGTGTTTACCGATGGCCATCTGGATTTTAACCAGGTGGCTTCTGCAAGCGACTTTGCGTTGAACGTAGGGGAAGGCCCGACCAAGCTTTTCATTACCTGGGAAACCCGCGGTGACGAGGCCTGGATAGGCGACCAGTACGTGCATGCCGCATCCTGCCAGCACAATCCCAAGGCAGATGCAAGTCTCCAGAATTTCAAGGTCATGACTTCTGCAAATTCTACCAACGGTGCAGATGGCGACTGGGAGACGGTGGCCGAAGTGGGCGAGAGCGGTGCCATGAGCAGAGGTCTCGCTATTGATTTTGCGGGCAAGTCCTGGTTCCGCATTATGGCGGACAAGGCTGTAACCAACCTGGAAGAAGTGGGCGCCTACGACATGAGCAAGGGCGGTGACGATACCTGGTTCTTCATGGGTACAAGTATCAGCCAGATGGGTATCAAGTCCATCGAGGTGGACTCCAACTTTGCCCAATTGATCCACGCCCGCTATCCGGATTACTACCCCGTGATGCTTCGTGGCGGTATCGGCTGTGTCAATACCGACGGTGTAATCGATGGCTTGCAGTTCTACAGCGAGTATGTAGGCAACGTAAAGTACTGGGCCATCGAAATGGGTACCAATGATGCCTGGGGTGATGAGACCGGCTGGAACGTGGAACATTTCAAGAGCAATATGCAAGACATTATTGACGTGGCAAAACGCAATGGCGTCACTCCCATTATTGCCCGAATGATCGCTACCAATCCCGATGTGGCCAAGTGGCAGGTGCACCAGGGTTATCTTGATGCCATTGACGAACTGACCGAGAAGAACAAGTTGCCCAAGGGTCCTGACTTCTTCGGCTACTTCTCCAAGCATCCCGAGGAACTTTCCGCACAGGATGGCGTCCACCCGGCGGAAAAGGGTGCTGCCAGCATGCACCGCCTGTGGGCTGAGGCTATGGCGCCTCTTTACGAAGTCGGCGATAAGGGCAATGACGATGGTTCTGTGGGAGAAGGATCCGGTTCTGGAAACGAGACCAATTGCGTCGGTGGCGAGATGACAAATTGCGTAGGAAATGCCCAGGCGATAGTTTCTCGTAATGTACGTTTTGCCGTGCCTCAGATTCGCGTCAGCGGAAAAACCATTCTTGTGTCCGGTGCAGAATCTGCGAAGGTAATGATTATGGATGCCATGGGGCATGTGGTAGGCCGTCAGCAGGTAAATGGAGATGCCTTGGTATCTGCGGAGCTTCCTGCCGGCAACTATGTTGTCCTAGTCCGCGACAAGAACATTTCCTATAGCGGCAAGGTCATGGTCAAATAAAAAAGTGAATTTGATTCCGCGTTTTTTATAAGTGAGGTCCTGCAGAATTGCGGGACTTTACTTATTTAGCTTATTTCCTTCTGGTTTGACAGTACGTACAGATTGTGTTAAATTTTGTCCGGGTTATTAAGTTAGGAGACCCCCATGAACATCAATTTGAATAGTGTACGTGCAGCCGTAGTAGGTTGCGTTTTGGTTTTTGGACTTTCTGCATGTGGCGATAGCGACAGCGGTACAGATTCTTCAAAGTATGACGATGAATCTATGTCCTCCATGAGTGCGGACGGAAATTCCGATTCTAATGTAGAGTCGTCTTCCTCTGTCGATATGGGTTCCAATTCGGAAACGGCAGAGGAGTCCAGTTCCAGTTCAAAAATAGCAGAAGAAGCAGATTCCAGTTCTGATACCGTGGAAGAATCCAGTTCCAGCGAAGATGCCTGTAAGGTTTATGAACCTATTGCGGGAGAGCCTGTCTCCGATGAACCTGCTGCACCTGTGTACAAGATTGAAGAAACCTGCGAAGAGGTGGGTGCTTGTAATGCCATGGATGTTGACGATGTCTCGACTTGGCATTTTGTCCGCGAAGACAACTTTGGTGACGATGCGGAATACACTTATTCCGTCAGCGGTTCCAAATTGACTCTGACCATTGTCTATGCCGATGGAACCAAGGATGTCGATAGTGATTCCTACAGCTTCTACAATATGGACAAGGAATCCGGAAAAACTATGGCTTTCAGCGCAGTCAAGTCTACTTGCATTGACGGTAAAGGCAATATTCACAGGGTGAAGGTATGTACCAAGGACTCTGTATTGGTTGATAGGATAATGCTGTTGCCTGAGTGGCCCCTTGACGATGTTGAAGCCGGTAGCAAGTACGATGCCGATAAGAATACTCTCACGGATCTTCGCGACAATCAGGTCTACAAGACTACGAAAATCGGGAAGCAGGTGTGGATGGCTGAGAACTTGAACTATGCATATTTGCAGAACTCAATCACTTATAACGCTTGGGGAGACATATCAGAATATTCGTATGATTCCACCAGTTTTTGCCACAATAACGTAGTTGCGAATTGTAAGAAATTTGGACGATTCTATACTTGGAGTGCTGCCATGGATAGCGCAGAGGTCTTTGAAAAGAATAGCGCTGGCTGTGGAACGTACGAAACCGCGGGACCGGGGTCTAGTCGCCCGAACACTTGTAAGCCGCAAGGGAATGTTCGCGGTGTATGTCCCAAGGGGTGGCACTTGCCTAGCAAGGACGAGTATAAGGAATTGCTGGCTGAGGTGGATAGTATTGTTGATCCAGAATTTCTTAACCGCTCGTATGCGGGTTACAGGCTGAAATCTGTATGTAGCTGGAGAGAAAAGAACGGCAATGATGCAGTTGGCTTTAACGCACTTCCTGCGTCTTCTGGAAAAATAGGTGATATTGCGTCGTTCTGGTCTTCTACTCAGTATGACGATAATAGCGGGGGGTTAAATCCTAGTAGTGCCGCCTATGCGTTGAGTATGCAGTACAACTATGACGATACTTGGATGCATGGATTATTCAAGTCCGGTAGTTCTAGTGTTCGCTGCGTAATGGATTAAAAGAATAATGGATTAAAAGAACGGTCCCCTAAAGGGACCGTTTTTTAGTGTTTTTTTGAACAGTTAGAAACTGTCTACTGGATAATGCTGTAGGTATAATAAGGATTGATTCTTGGCGAAATAGAATTCGTTGAAGTGAATTATTTCTTCAACTTCAGCTTTCTCAGTACTTTTCCAAGAAGTTCGTTGAGGATATCGCCGGCATCCTTGCTTCCCAGGAGTTTCTGGATGAACAGGGTGACGCAAAGCAATACGACGCCTGCTGCACAGCTGTAGATTACAAGTACCACAAGGCTTGTGCTGCGGACGAATTCGCCTGTGACGTGGTCAAGGCCAAGAGCTGCGCATATCATGATGCCGAAGGCTACCAGGGCGCGGAACATGTTCAAGAGTGCGTTCTTCATGCCGTCGGTGCCGTTCTTGCGAGCCCACATAAAGATCATGGAAATCACCTGCAGAAGGGCTCCGGTGGCGCCTACGATAGGCACGCTCTTGATGCCCAGAGGTTCGGAGAGCAGAATGTAGGCGGGAATGGTTGCTGCAAAGATTCCGGTGTTCAGAAGCGTAGGCAGCCACATGCGTTCTGCGGCGTAGAAGCTTCGTACAAGGACTGCCTGGAGGCAGAGTCCCAAGCTTACGGGCAGGTACCAGCGCAAAATTTCGGTAATGGCTTCAGTGGTTTCGCGATGGAAGGCGCCGCGTTCAAAGAGGATTCGCACGGCAGGGAAGGAGAGTGCCCATACGGCCACAACTGCGGGAATCAGGATGCAGAACATGCGAGAAAGGCTCTTCCAGATTTTTTCGTTCAGTTCCTTGATGTGGCCTTCCTTTACAAGGCGGGCCATGTCGGGGTAACTGGTGACGGAAACAGAGAAACCGAAGACAGCCACCAGCGTGTACATCACGCGGTAGGCGTAATTCAGGCTAGAAATACCGCTGCCCCCAAAGCTACTTCCAAAACTACGGATGATGAATTCAAGACCGAACATGGAGCCAACGCCCAGGGACATGGGCAACATCATCTTGAAATAGCGTACAATGTCGGGATGGGTGGGCTGCATGATCAGTTCGTACTTGACTCCGCCACGCTTGGCGCCAAAAATCTGCAGGGCGAAGAATCCGATGAAGGCGCCAACGGGAACACCCCAGGCGAAACCTTCCAGGCCGTAGTTCACGCCGCTGTACTTACCGAGAAGAATTCCAAGCAGGCCGCCGCCAACGATTGCCACGTTGTAAATCAAGCCGGTGAGGGAGGGTATCAGGAACTGCTTGCGTGTGTGTTGCACTGCAACGAGAATGCTTCCTACAAAGATGAAAATCTGGCCAGGCAGAATAATGCGGCCGTAGTAGGTGGCGCGTTCAAGAAGTTCCGCGCTTGCTCCGCTTGTAGTAAGGAGCGTCAATAGTTCCGGCATAAAGATGAATGCGGGCACCACAAGCACTAGCAAGATCATGCCGAAGGTGTTTAGCACATTGCTAAAGAACTTCCAGCTCTTCTCCTCGTCGCCGGCAACTTTATATCCGGTAAAGATCGGGATAAAGATAATGCTCAAAAATCCGGTACTTACTACATGATTCAGAATGTCGGGAATCATGAAGGCCAGATCCAGGGCGTTCTTTTCCAGCGACACGCCGGCGGCATGGGCCAGGAGCATTTCACGGAAGATTCCCAGCACGCGGCTGAGCAACATACTGACAGCAACAATTATGGCAGCTTTATTCATGAAGTCAAAGTTAGTATATTTAGGGACATGAAAAAGTTCCTTGCAATTCTCTTCCTTGCATTGGCAAGCATCGCCTTTGCTCAAGATGACGTAACTACTGGTCCCTACCAGCCTGTTGCTACAGAAGTGCGTCAGGCCCAAAATACGGATGATGATCCGATGATGGCTCCCAAGCGTCCTTCCTACAATTTCCGCAGTTGGGGTCTTGGCCTTGGCGTGTGGCACAACTGGAAAGATTCCGAGAAGAACCCCAAGCGTGACTGGGACCAGGCTGTTCTATTCCACCACGGCCGCATCTGGGAAATGACAACCCATGGCGCAATCACCTTCATGGACAATGCGAATATTTCCGTCGGTGATGAATTCGAACTTCACGAAACTGCCTTGATTGGTGGTCGATACTTCTTTGCCGACCAGGTTTTCTCTCCTTATGTTGGAGCTGGCTTTGGTGTGGGTATCCAGTATGACTCTCACTACGATGATTTCAGTGAGGCCTTCGCTCTTGGCTTTGCTGGCGGATTGGAAGCCGGCTTGGTTATTTTCCGTACCTCTACAACCCAGCTTGAAATTGGTGCCGGTTACGACATCATGATGGATGGATTTGATACGGACCGTCTTTTCGGCTCCTTCAATTTCTACCTGGCAATCAACTACTAGTTTTGAAGCTAAAACAAGCTAAATGAAAAAGCCCCGACGCTAAGGCATCGGAGCTTAATTTTTTTGAATTCGACAGTTGTTGTCTTAGCGAAAGACTACGACCACCTAGTGCTTACACGTCCAGGTTGTAGGAGTGCAGGTACTTTTCCTGTTCGGCAGTCAAGACGTCGATTTCCTTGCCCAGGAACTTCAGCTTCTTGCGTGCCACTTCGTGGTCCACTTCGCGGGGTACGTCGATGATCTTTTCCTTCAGCTCGCCGGCGTGTTCCACCAGGTACTTTGCGGAAAGAGCCTGGATGGCAAAGCTCATGTCCATGATTTCTGCCGGATGGCCGTCGCCGCAGGCAAGGTTCACCAGGCGGCCTTCACCCAGCACGAATACCCACTGGCCGGTAGGCAGCTTGTAGCCCATGATGTTCTTGCGCTGTTCACGCATTTCCACGGCGTTCTTCTTCAGCCATGCCACATCAATTTCGCAGTCGAAGTGACCTGCGTTGGCGAGGATGGCACCGTCCTTCATTACGGAAAGGTCTTCGGCATCGATGACGCCGTCGCAACCGGTAACGGTCACGAAGAAGTCGCCGATCTTTGCAGCTTCGCGCATGGGCATTACGTCAAAGCCGTCCATCACGGCCTCGATAGCCTTCACCGGATCCACTTCGGTGACGATGACGCGGGCGCCGAGGCCCTTGGCGCGCATGGCGGTACCCTTACCGCACCAGCCGTAACCAGCCACAACAACCTGCTTGCCAGCCACGATCAGGTTGGTAGTACGGTTGATGCCGTCCCATACGGACTGACCGGTACCGTAGCGGTTGTCAAAGAGATGCTTACAGTCGGCATTGTTCACGCGGACCATGGGGAACATCAGCTTGCCGGCCTTGTTCATGGCTTCCAGGCGGATGATACCGGTGGTGGTTTCTTCGCAGCCGCCGATAATGTTGGGGATGAGTTCCGGCATTTCGTTGTGGACCATGTTCACCAGGTCGCCACCGTCATCGATAATGATGTTGGGGCCGCACTGCAGAGTGTGGCGGATATGGTCTTCGTATTCCTTGCCGGTAGCGTTGTACCAGGCGTGAACCTCCATGCCTTCCTTCACGAGGGCGGCAGCAACGTCATCCTGGGTAGAAAGCGGGTTGGAACCGGTCACGTACATTTCTGCACCGCCGGCCTTCAGCACCTGGCACAGGTAACCAGTCTTTGCTTCCAGATGGACGGAGAGTGCAATCTTCTTGCCGGCAAAGGGCTTGGTCTTTTCGAATTCTTCCTTCAGCATACCAAGAAGGCTGCAGTTACGGTGAACCCATTCCAGCTTGCGTTCGCCAGATTCGGCCAGGCTAATGTCTCTGATTTCACTTGCCATATTATTTTCCTTTAAGGTAGAGTTCCGTGCGGAACCCCTATTTGGTTTGTGTTATCACCGCGGCACTACGCCACGGGCCAGCCGAATTTTTAGGGATGGTCGTCTGTCCTATCATCCGTTTTTCAAAAATAAAAATTTAAACGTAATCCTTATTTTCCAGGCCCATGCGCTTGATGATTTCGTTTACCTTCTGGTAGATGAGCTTTTCATCGAGGGTCAGAACCTTGCGGCCTTCCATGGTCACCTTACCGTCGATAATCACGGTGTCCACTTCGGACCCGTTGGCGGAATAGGAAAGGCCTGCGATCAGGTTGTTCTTGGGCATCAGGGAAGGATTGTTCAAGTCAAGGATTGCGATGTCCGCCTTCTTGCCTACTTCCAGGGAACCGATCTTGTCTTCCAGGCAGAGGGCCTTGGCGCCATTGAGGGTGGCCATGCGGAATACGTCGCGGGCGCTTACGCACTGGGGGCTCTTGTGGGTGCCCTTGTGGATCAAGGCCATGAGGCTCATTTCGTGGAACATGTTCAGGGAGTTGTTGCTTGCGGCGCCGTCAGTACCCAGGCACACGTTGATGCCCTTGGCCATCATTTCGGGAACAGGGGCGAAGCCGTTACCCAGCTTCATGTTGCTTGCCGGGTTAGAAACAACGGAAACGTTCTTCTTGGCCATGATTTCCATGTCGGCGTCGTCCACCTGGACGCAGTGGGCGGCAATGCAGGGAACATCAAAGAGGCCGTTCTTGTCGGCCATGACGATGGGGGAGTAGCCGTACTTTTCCTGGGTGCCCTGGATTTCGGCAACACTTTCGGAAAGATGCACATGAATGCCGATGCCCGCCTTCTTGGCTTCGTCGGAAACGCGACGGAAATAATCCTCGGTGCAGGTATAGGGAGCGTGGGGGCCGAACTTGAAGGTAATGCGGTCGCAGTCCTTGCAGAATTCCATTTCGTCGTAAGTCTGCTGGATACGTCCGCCGTCGTCTTCGGCGCTACCCACGAGGCCGCGGCACATGACGGCACGCATGCCTGATTCCTTGATGGCCCTGGTAGTCTGCTTGATGTTCATCATCATGTCGTTAAAGCAGGTGGTGCCGCTCTTCATCATTTCGATGATGGCAAGGCAGGCGCCCCAGTAGGTGTCCTCGTCGGTCATCTTCTGCTCGATGGGATCGATGGTCCCGAACAGCCAATCCATAAAGGAAAGGTCGTCGGCCACGTTGCGCATGAAGCTCATGTAGGAATGAGTGTGGCAGTTTACCAAACCGGGAATGGCCAGCTTGTCGGTACCGTCGATGACCTTGTCTGCCTTGAAGCCAGCGGGAGCTTCACCAATGGCAACGATCTTGTCGCCTTCGATGTAGATGGAGGTTTCCTTGACTTCGTCTTTGGCGCTGCCGTTTTCGCTAGCGTTCTTGACCGGCACGATGGCCAAAATATTTTTGAGTTCAATACCCATGGTAGTTCCTTGTTTTTTCAAAGTGAAAAATAGAAATTTACAGTGGAAGTGTTATATTTAAGTCCGCTTATGAAATTGAAGAATGTAATGGCATTTGGCTTGTCGCTGGTGGCGTTCGCCCCGGCTCAGGATTCCGTTTCTGTAGAAGCGGTTTCTCCAGTGCCAATGGTGGAAGATGCTCATCTAGGATCTCCCTTTGTAATGCAGTCATACACGGCTGGTGAAAAGGGGGAATTCCAGGCGACATTGATCCGTTATCCTTTCAGTGGATCTTCCCCAAAGGCAGCCATTCTTTACATTCATGGTTTCAACGACTATTTCTTCCAGAAGGAACTTGCCCAGAGATGTGATTCCGCAGGTTACGCCTTCTACGCCATCGACCTTCACAATTATGGTCGATCCCTTCGTAAGGGGGAACGCCTTGGCGAGCTGAGGGATATTGCCAGTTACTATCCGGAACTGGATTCCGCCCTTGCGAAAATCCGCCAGATTGAAGGAGCTGTTCCCCAGGTTCTTATGGGCCACAGTACTGGTGGCCTTGTGGCTTCACTTTACGCCAAAGACCGCGATAACGGCAAGAACATAGCCGCCATTGTGCTGAACAGTCCCTTCCTCGAAATGAACATGGCCTGGCCTGTGCGCAAGCTGGGTGTTCCCTTGATTTCCCTTCTGGGAGGCTCTTTCCCCGACATTCCCGTTCCAAGAAGCGAGGATGACTTTTATTTCCGCAGTCTCCATGTGGATGGTGTAGGGGAGTGGCAGTTCAGTAAGGAATGGAAAGTTCCTGCCAGCATTCCTGTAGATTTCGGTTGGTGTCGAGCAATTCACCAGGGGCATGTCCAGGTTCAGGAGGGCATGGCTCTTGTATCGCCGATTCTTGTCATGTTTAGCAACTGCAGCGCAAAGGACGACGAATGGAGTGAGGAATACACCCGTTGCGACGGCGTATTGGATGTGGAGCATATTCAGGAGTATGGAGCCCATCTCGGTCCGGATGTTCAGCTGCAGGAAATCCAGGATGGCCTCCACGATCTGTTCCTTTCTAAAAAGTCTGCCCGCGATCAGGCCTATCAATCTACGTTCAAGTTCCTGGACAGTCACTTCCAGAAGTAACCTCGAACTATTGCGGCGCGCATATTCGATTAACAATGCGCATTTTCAATTAATTAACAGCAAGAAAGGCCCCCGTTTCCGGGAGCCTTTTCTAATGCTTTATTCTTTAGATTAGAACTTGTTCTTGAGTGCGGCGGGGCATTCCACTTCCTGGTATTCGTGAGTGGGGTTTCCTGCTGCTTCGTACCAGGTAGCAAGGAACATGCAGCCTTCCTTAGCTACGGGGTCGTTGCTGAAGGTCTTGTTGCACTTGTTGGCGAGGCATTCCTTACGCTTGGTCAGAAGGTCACCGCTGTAACCAACTTCCTTTTCGCAATCGGTCAGGAGGCCGCCGTAGGTAGCGCCCATGTCGCCCCAACCCATATTGCGGCAGCCGTTGAACAAGCCGACGCCACCGCCCGGGATCATGATGTCGAACTGACCCTGGGACACGTCAGCACCAACGTTGGAGGTCATCACGATGAGGGTCTTGCCTGCCAGGGCCTTGTGGTTGGCCTTGGTTTCGTACTTGCCCTTGCCGGTAAACTTCAGGGCGTAGCACTTACCGCAGGATGCGCCGTCAGCTGCAGGAACAGCGGCGTAGGCGTAAGCCAGCTTGTCGTTTACGACCATAGGAATCTGGCTGGTGCAGGTACCGGAGTTACCGCCGTCGCACATGCTGGTTGCGCCGTCATCAGAAATCTTGTTGCCCTTGGCATCGCAGGCGGTTGCCTTGATGCCGCCCTTGCCGGGCCATGCGCAGTGGGGCTTACAGCAGTCCCAGTAACGGGTTGCCCAACCAGAACCGCTCTTGCCGCCAGCAACCGGCTTGATGTCGGTGCCTGCAGCGGTGTTGCCGTAGCTGTAGCTGCTCATGGGCTGGGCAGAGGAGCTGGAGGACTTGGGCTGCACAACCTGCTGGCTGCTAGAAGACTTTTGCTGCTGCTGGCTGCTGGAGGACTTGGCAACGGAGCTGGAGGACTTCTGCTGCTGTTGCTGACTGCTGGAGGACTGTTGCTGGTTGTTATTGTTGCTGCTGCCAGACTTTGCAGTAACGTTCAGTACAATTTCGTAGTCCTTGCCTTCGACCTTGAAGAATTCAGAGGTTTCGCCAGTCTGGAAGTATTCAGGAACGGTAATGGCCTTGATGGTATAGGTGCCATTGCTATAGCTGGTTTCCAGGAAGTAGGCGTTCCAGGAAAGGCGGGAAGGTTCGTAGGAAAGACCGCTGAACTTGATTTCGCCGGTGGAGGCGTTCTGGGCTACGGTCTGCTTAAGGTTACCGGTAATGGTCACGTTGCCGTCTGTAGTTACTTCCTGCTTTACAGAGGAAGAGCTCTTGGGCTGTTCCACGGAGGAGCTAGACTTGGGGGTGTCTACGTTGGCGCTAGACTTCGGAGTCGTATCTACAGAGGAGGAAGATGCCGGAGTCTCGACTGTTGTGCTGCTGGCAGGAACTGCCGGAGCGACCATGGCTTCGACGGTAGCCTGGGTTGCAACGGGAAGTGCTTCCAGAGCTACGTTTTCCTGGAGAACGGTTGTGCCGTTTGCTGCCAGGATGGAACCCGTTGCTGCATCATAGGTGCCTACGGGGAATCCGTTTTCGTCATAGACGATCATGCTCTGGTTAATGATGAGATTCTTGTCGCCCTTCAGGACCCAGCATGCCTCGCCGCAGGCGTTTGCCACGGGAGATTCAGTGGTCTGGCCAGGATTGGTGTTATCACCGATCTGGGTGTCGTTTACGTTGGGGAGAGTGGTGGTCGTTGTGTCGTCGCCGCAGTTCAGCAAGGCAAGTGCGGAACTGAGAACAAGGACGGACTTCAAAAAAGGAGCTTTCATAACTATCCTCAATAAAATACTAACGAGACTTCCCGAAGAAAGTCCTTCCAATTCCATCGACTAAAAGATAGTTTTTTTGAAAATTTCTTGTAGGTAAATTTTTGTTTGTCATAGAGTTATGAGACTTTTGTCACAAAAAAAGGCTCCAAGCCGAAGCTGGAGCCTTTAAATTCGGAAACAATCCCTGATTAGTACTTTGCTGCAAGTGCTGCGGGGCATTCCACTTGCACAAACTCAATTTCGGGGTTATTGGCTGCTTCCATCCAGTTTGCAAGGAACAGACAGCCGTTTCTCAGGCTTTCGTTAGAGTATTCGGAGTTGCACATCTTGATGAGGCAGCTCTTGTCGTAGTTACAGGTGGTGAGGAATCCGCCGTACTGTGCGCCTGCGCAGGAGATGCCCATCTTGCCGCAGCCATTGAATGCGCCGGGGCCGCCACCGGGGATCATCAGGTCAAACTGGTTGTGGCTTACGTCGTAACCGATGTTGCTGGACATGACAATCAGGTGCTTGCCCTTAATCTTTCTGTGGTGATCGTCGGTGGGTGTGTTTGTGGCAGAAGCGCCGGTGCCCTTGAAGGTCAGCATGTAGCACTTGCCACAGTCGTTGCCGCCACCGGGTGTGGCTGCGAATGCGTAGGCGATTGTGTCGTTCACGATTTGCGGGGTCTGGTCAAAGCAGGTACCTGCGTTACCGCCGTCACAAACGGAGGATGCTCCGGAACTAGCCTTGCTCATACCATCTGCGTTACAAGTTCTTGCCACAGGTCCGCCCTTGCCTTCCCATGCGCAATGAGGCTTGCAGCTGTCCCAGTAACGGGTTGCGTAGCCGGTCTTCTTGTTGTTGTCAATGATCTTGGGCAACAGGGAGGCTCCGCCTTGCTGCTGGTTATTCTGCTGCTGGCTGGAGGAAGACGGCTGCCACTGCTGCTGAGAGCTGGAAGACTTCGGCTGCTGCTGGCTGCTGGAGGATTTCTGTTGTTGCTGTTGCTGACTGCTGGAGGACTGCTGTTGCTGCTGGTTGTTGCCAGTGCTTGTTCCGATGGAGGCGCAGTTCTTGCCTGCCGGGTCATAATAGCAGTTGATGGAGCAGTCTTCCTTGTATGCGTAAGATTCGCCGTTCTTGCCAGTGAGGTTATCGTAGGGCTTTACATTCTTATTGGAAACCTTGTCGAGGCAGGTTCCCTGTCCGCCCTGCTGTTGGTTATTCTGCTGGCTGCTGGAGGATTGCTGTTGCTGCTGGTTGTTATCCTGCTGCTTGCTGGAAGAGCTTGCCTGCTGGTTCTGGTTGTTGACAGAAGAAGAGGAAGCAATCGGCTGCGTCTGCTGGTTGTTTCCGTTGCCAATGCTGGAGGAGCTGACCGGAGGGGTGACAATTGCAGAGGATGCAGGAGTTGTCGGGACAATAGAAGCGGAGGAGTTTGCGGGTACGTCCGGTGTCGTGGGGACGTTGGGGTTGTTAGGTGTAGTCGACGGTGTCAAGACAGGAAGAACCGATACGTCTACGCCCATGGCTGTAGTGTTGCCGCTCGCATCGGTGATGGCCTGGGTTGTGGGATCGTAGGAGCCTATCGGGTTGCCGTTGGCGTCGCTTACGACATTGTCGGTACCGATCAGCAGGTAGCCCTGTTCTGTCTGGATAACCCAGCACGGTGCGCTGACGTCAATAGTGGTTGTGGAACCATCGGGATTGATGATTGTGTTGTTGCCCTGGATCACCACCTGACCGGATTGGTTGGGGATGTTCGGCAAGGAAGTTGCGATGTCTTCATCTCCGCAGTTCATCAGAGCCAATGCTGCGCTGATAACCAAGGCTGATTTCAAAAACGGGTGCTTCATACGAATCCTTTATGTATATCCAAAAAATCGGTTTTCCGTGAAAACCTACCCAATCATTCCGCTCCTAAAATATTCTCTTGCTTGAAAAATTGCACGTAAAATTTTGTAACCTAACGAGATACGAGAGTTTCATCACACAAAAAAAGCCCCGCAATGACTTGCGGGACTTAAATGCAGACGCTCTCGGAGAGAGCTTAGGAGTCCAGGGGGCGGAGCCTCCTGGGGCGTTATTAGAACTTGTCGAGCAGTTCCTTGGGGCATTCCACTTCCTTGTAGTTGTGAAGCGGGTTGCCTGCTGCGTTCATCCAGTTGGCGAGGAAGAGGCAGCCTTCCTTGGCGACCGGGTCGCTGGAGAAGGAAGAGTTGCACTTGTTTGTGAGGCAGCTCTTGTAGGTGCTTGCCTTGTAGCCGGAGGATTCTTCGCATTCAGTCAGGAGTCCGCCGTAGCGTGCGCCCTGGGAGCCCCAGCCCATCTTGGCGGAGCAACCGTCGAAGATGCCGAAACCACCACCCGGGATCATCACGTCGAACTGACCTGCTTCCACGTCGTAGCCGATGTTGGAGGCGATCACGATCAGGTGCTTGCCTTTAAGCTTTGCGTGGTTGTCGGTTGCGTACTTACCCTTGCCGGTAAAGGCGAGGTCGAAGCACTTGCCGCACTGGCCGCCAGCGCTGCCGGGAACAGCTGCAAAAGCAAATGCGATGGTGTCGTTGTATACGATAGGAATCTGGCTCTTGCAGGTGCCGGCATTACCGCCGTCGCACATGGAAGTTGCGCCGTCATCGTTAATCTTGTTTCCGCTTGCGTCGCAGGCGTGGGCCTTCAGGCCGCCCTTGTCGGGCCATGCGCAGTGAGGCTTGCAGCAGTCCCAGTAACGGGTTGCCCAACCGGAACCGCTTGCACCGCCGTTTACGTACTTGATGGTGTAGCTTCCGCCGTTGCTTCCGCCCTGGCTGCTAGAAGACTTTGCAACAGAACTGGAGGACTTTGCGACAGAGCTAGAAGACATTGTCACGGAGCTGGAGGAACGTGTCTGGCTGCTGGAGCTTACCGGGGTAAATTCGCCAGGTACGTAGGGCTCGTTGGGGGTGGGGTCTGCGACGGAGCTGCTGGAGGGTTCCGGAGCCTTCACGTTGGATTCGTAAACCTTGAGGGTCATCACGTCGATCTTATCGACAGCGACGCTTCCGTCCAGCAGAGTGATTGTTCCGATGGTGGTCTCGGGCTGGAAGGTGATGATGCCGACGGGGGTGCCACTTGCATCGGTTACGGAGCCGTCGGTATAAATGACATAGTTGGTGCTGTCAGACTTCATAACCCAGGCGGTGGAAGTGATGACCGTGGGCTGGATAACCTGAAGCTGGGTGAAGTCGACGCCAGTAGCGATTTCAGTCATGTCCATTGCGAGAATGCGTCCGCCGGCGATATCGGCTGCGCCGATGGTATCGCCCTTAGCGTTGGTGACGAGACCGTTCTGGGCGACGATGTACTGTTCACCACCCTTTTCAAAAAGGAAGGAGGCTTCGTCTACGACGATAGCTTCGTTGGAGGGGGTACTACTGCTACCTGTGGGATTTTCGTCGCCACAGCTGCAAACCATCAATAGGGCGCCTGCTGCGAGCAAGCTCTTTAAAAATGGAGATTTCATATGCGTCCTTGTTGTTCCCTAAAACACCTTGTAACCAAAAATAATTTAAGAACCATGCAAAAGTTTCACGGGAATGGCTTGAGGGGTGTTTTTTTGTTCCATAAGTGTTCACCGAACGGAAAAGGTGATTTTGCGCACATTACGATTGTAAACAAATGTAAATTCCGTTTATGTAAAAATCTTTTTACTTAAGAAATCGAAGGCTTTGTCGGCGTAACTCGTTGAATGTTAATGGATTGTTGATAAGTTGACGTTTACTGAACTATAAAAATGCTTTATCGTTGAAATTTTGTAAAAAAAGCCATTTGAAGACCGCGATAGACGGATCCCTGGATGGGGGAGAATCAATGACCGTAGAACAAGGTTTTTTACCCAAAATCCCCTTTTTTCGCAAAAAAACAAAGAAAAATCCTTGAAATATTTCTTGAATTTGCTAAATTTGTGCAGCAAAATTCGCAGAGTACCGCTTCCTATGCTTTGCGAAATCACAGGAATCGCGTTCAAACCCGCGCCATTCCTATAACTCGAAGCGATAAACCTTCTGCTGAAGAAGAGGAAAAAATGGCAAAAGAACATTTTGACAGAAGTAAGCCGCACTGCAATATCGGCACCATCGGTCACGTTGACCACGGTAAGACCACTCTGACCGCTGCAATCTGCACCACCCTCGCCGCTAAGGGCCTGGCTGCTGCAAAGCGTTTCGACGAAATCGACAACGCTCCCGAAGAAAAGGCACGTGGTATCACGATTAACACCTCTCACGTGGAATACACTTCTGCAAACCGTCACTACGCACACGTTGACTGCCCGGGCCATGCTGACTACGTCAAGAACATGGTTACTGGTGCTGCCCAGATGGACGGCGCAATCCTCGTTGTTGCTGCTACCGACGGTCCCATGCCCCAGACCCGTGAACACATCCTTCTTGCACACCAGGTTGGCGTGCCCAAGATCGTTGTCTTCATGAACAAGGTTGACATGGTTGATGACGTTGAACTTCTCGACCTCGTCGAAATGGAAGTTCGCGATCTTCTCTCCAAGTACGAATTTGACGGCGACGACGCTCCGATCATCCGCGGTTCTGCACTCAAGGCTCTCGAAGGCGACGCAGAATACCAGGACAAGATCATGGAACTCATGGAAGCATGCGACACCTACATTCCGCTGCCTGCCCGTGAAACCGAAAAGCCGTTCCTCATGCCGATCGAAGACGTGTTCACCATCACCGGTCGTGGCACCGTTGCTACCGGCCGTATCGAACGCGGTGTTGTTCACCTGAACGACAAGGTCGAACGCATCGGTCTCGGTGAAACCGTTGAATACGTTATCACCGGTGTTGAAATGTTCCGCAAGCTCCTCGACGACGCTCAGGCAGGTGACAACGTTGGTCTCCTCCTCCGTGGCGCAGAAAAGAAGGACATCTCCCGCGGCATGGTTCTCGCAGCTCCGAAGTCTGTGACCCCGCACACCGAATTCAAGGCTGAAATCTACGTTCTGACCAAGGACGAAGGTGGCCGCCACACTCCGTTCATGAACGGCTATCGTCCCCAGTTCTACTTCCGCACCACCGACGTTACTGGTACCATCCAGCTGCCGGAAGGTGTCGAAATGGTGACCCCGGGTGACACCGTGACCATCCACACCACTCTCATTGCCCCCGTTGCAATGGAAAAGCAGCTCCGCTTCGCAATCCGCGAAGGTGGCCGTACCGTTGGTGCTGGTTCTGTAACCGAAATCATCAAGTAAGGAATTTACAATGGCTGGTGAACGCATTCGTATTCGCTTGAAGAGCTTCGATCATCGCATGATCGACCGCTCTGCTCAAGACATCGTGAATACAGCTAAGAACACTGGTGCCCGCATTGCAGGCCCCATCCCTCTGCCGACGAAGATCCAGAAGTATACGGTGCTCCGCTCTCCGCATATTGACAAGACTTCTCGTGAACAGTTCGAATCCCGTACGCACAAGCGTCTTATCGACATCCTTGATGCTACTCCGCAGACTGTAGATTCCCTCATGAAACTTGACTTGCCCGCAGGCGTTGAAGTCGAAATTAAGGTTTAATAACAATGAACGGTATTCTCGCAAAGAAATTGGGAATGACCCAAGTGTTCACGGAACAGGGCGAATGCGTCCCTGTCACGGTTCTCGAAGCCGGTCCGTGCGTGGTTGTTTCCCACAAGACAGAAGAGAAGGACGGCTACACTGCTGTCCAGATCGGCTTTGGTCTCAAGAAGGAACAGCGTGCCAACAAGGCTGAAATCGGCCACTTCAAGAAGGCTGACGTTGCTGTTCGTGAACACCTCGCTGAATTTGATGTCGCTGATCTCGAATCCTGGCCGGTAGGCAAGGAATTCGGTGCTGCCGATTTCGCTGACGCTAAGGTCGTCAACGTTTCCGGTATCTCCAAGGGTCACGGCTTCTCTGGTACCATCAAGCGCCACAACTTCCACAGCGGTCCTCGTTCCCACGGTACTCACAATATGCGTGAACCGGGTGGTACTTCCGCTCACTCCTATCCGGGTCGTGTTTTCCCGGGTAAGCGCATGGCTGGCCAGTTCGGTAACAAGAAGGTTACCGTTAAGCACCTCCAGGTCGTTAAGGTTGATGGCGACCGCAACCTGATCTTCGTCCGTGGCGCAGTCCCCGGTGCTAAGAACAGCATTATCGTGGTGAGGAAAGACTAATGGCTACTGCAAAGCTTTTCGCCGCTACTGGCGATTTTAAGAATGATATTCAGCTTCCGGCTCTCTTTGACGCCGAAGTCAACAAGGTCTGCATGTACCTCCACATTAAGGCTATCCTGAACAACAATCGTCAGGGTACCGCCAAGACCAAGACCAAGTCCGAAGTTTCCGGCGGTGGTCAGAAGCCTTGGAAGCAGAAGGGTACCGGTCGTGCTCGTTCCGGTCAGAACACCTCTGCTGTTTGGGTTCGTGGTGCTAAGGCTCATGGTCCCAAGGTTCATGACTACTTTGAAAAGGTGAACAAGAAGGTCAAGAAGATCGCTTTCCACTCTGCTCTCGCTGCTAAGGCTGCTGAAGGCAAGGTGCAGGTGTTCGAAGCTCTCAGCTTCGCAGCTCCGAAGACTAAGGATCTCCTCTCCGTATTCGCAAAGTCCGGTCTGGAACAGCGTAACGCTCTCCTCATCGTTAGCGATAAGGATCAGAACCTCTACCTGTCCTCCAACAACATTCCTTGGTGCCGTTGCGCACGCGTTGCCGATGTCAACACTTACGACATCGTCCGTGCTAACAACGTCGTCATCTCTCAGGCTGCTCTTGCAGAACTTGAAGGAGGCCGCTAATGGCTGAAATTCACGAAATTCTGGTTGCTCCGCACATCACCGAAGAAACTGCCAAGATCATGGTTGCTTCTAAGGATGTGAAGAAGTACGTTTTCAAGGTTGCCAAGTCTGCCACCAAGACCGAAATCAAGGATGCTATTGAAAAGCGTTTCAACGTTAAGGTTGATTCCGTCAATACCCTGATCAACCGTGGCAAGATCAAGCGCGTGCGTATGGGCATGGCTGCTGGCAAGAAGTCCAACTGGAAGAAGGCCTACATCACTTTGAAGGCCGGTCAGTCCATCGCTGAGTTCGAAGGAGTATAATCATGGGTCTGAAGTCTTATCGCCCGCTTACCCCGACGCTTCGTTATAAGCAGATTGGTGACCGTAAGGAAATCACTGCTGAAAAGCCGTACAAGCCGCTTACCGAAGGTATCAAGCGCAGCTCTGGCCGTAACAACGTCGGTGAAATCACCTCCCGCCGTCGCGGTGGTGGTCACAAGAAGTTGTATCGTCTCATTGATTTCAAGCGCAAGGACGCAGGCGTTTCTTGCACTATCGAAACCATCGAATACGATCCGAATCGTACCGCACGTATCGCTCTCGTTAAGTTCGAAAACGGTAAGCGTGCATACATCATCGCTCCGGCAGACGTTAAGGTCGGTGATGTACTGAACTCTGGTGAAGGTGCAGAATTCCGCGTCGGTAACGCATTGCCGCTTCGCGAAATCCCGCTGAACACCATTATCCACAACATCGAAATGAAGCCGGGCAAGGGTGCTCAGATTGCTCGTTCCGCTGGTGCCGGTGCAGAACTGGTTGCTAAGGACGGCAAGCTCTGCCAGGTTCGTCTCCCGAGTGGCGAAGTTCGCTACATTCCGGAAGACTGCCTCGCTACCGTTGGTCAGGTTTCCAATATCGATCACATGAATGAATCCTCTGGTTCCGCTGGCCGTTCTCGTTGGCTCGGTAAGCGTCCGGCCGTCCGTGGTGTCGTTATGAACCCGGTCGATCACCCCCTTGGTGGTGGTGAAGGTCGTACCTCTGGTGGTCGTCATCCCTGCTCTCCTTGGGGTAAGAACTCTAAGGGTGCAAAAACTCGTAACAATAAGCGTACCGATCGTTTCATCGTACGTCGTCGTCAGAAGAGGGCCTAATTCATGTCCAGATCCCTTAAGAAAGGTGCGTTCGTGGATTCCCACGTTCTCGTCAAAGCTCAGGCAATGGCTGGTTCCGACAAGAAGCAGGCCATCAAGACCTGGTCCCGCCGTTCCACTATCATTCCCGATATGGTCGGTCTCACTTTCTCCGTGTATAACGGTAAGCAGTTCATCCCGGTTTATGTAACCGAAAACATGGTTGGCCATAAGCTCGGTGAATTCTCCCTGACCCGTACTTTCAAGGGTCACCGTAAGACTGAAGCTGCTGGAGGCAAGAAATAATGCAAGCTGTCGCTAAAGTGAAAAACGTACGCTACGGTGTTCGCAAGCTGCGTCGCGTTGTCGACCTGGTTCGTGGCAAGTCCGTTGCAGAAGCATTCGCAATGCTTTCCATCCTCCACACGCAGACCAAGGGCGCTCCCCTGGTAGAAAATGCTTTGAAGTCCGCTGTTGCTAACTTCAAGCAGAAGTCTGCCGCTCCGGTTGCCGCAGAAGAACTGGTCGTTAAGACCATTACCGCTGACGGTGCAACCATCATGAAGCGCATCCATCCGCGTTCTCAGGGCCGTGCTTTCCGTATCGAAAAGCCGCTCTCCCACCTCACAGTCGTTGTGGCCAACAAGGAGTAATTACAATGGGTCAGAAAACTCATCCGAATGGTCTTCGTCTTGGCGTTATCCGCGGCTGGGAATCCAAGTGGTATGCCGAAGACAAGTTTGCCGATCTTCTCTATGAAGACATCGTGCTCCGTCGCTACTTGATGAAGCGCTTCGAACATGCTTCCCTGTCCAAGGTTGGCATCGAACGTACCGTCAAGAAGGTTAACGTGAACCTCTTTACCGCTCGCCCGGGTATCGTTATCGGTCGTAAGGGCGAAGAATTGGAGAAGCTGAAGGGCGAACTCCAGTTCCTCACCGGAAAAGAAATCTATATTAACGTCCAGGAAATCAAGCGTCCCGACTCCGACGCCAAGTTGGTTGCCGAAAACATTGCTCGCCAGCTCGAAAAGCGTATTTCCTTCCGTCGCGCTATGAAGCGCGCCATCCAGAACGCAATGCGCGCTGGTGTGGAAGGTATCAAGGTGCAGTGCGGTGGCCGCCTCGGTGGTGCCGAAATTGCCCGCGTTGAAAAGTATGCTGAAGGTCGCGTACCTCTGCACACTCTTCGTGCTGACATTGATTACGCAACTGCTATCGCTAAGACCGTTTACGGTGCTATCGGTATCAAGGTGTGGATCATGCACGGTGAAAAGATTGGTAAGGACGTCATGTCCGATAACAAGAGAGAGAAGTAATATATGCTGAGTCCTAAAAGAACATTACATCGTAAGCAGATGAAAGGCCGCATGAAGGGCGTCGCCTCTCGCGGCAACTCCATCGCCTTTGGCGAATTCGGCATTCAGGCTCTTGAAAAGTGCTGGCTCACTGCTCGTCAGATTGAAGCCGCTCGTATCGCCATGACTCGTAAGATCAAGCGCGGTGGCCGCGTTTGGATCCGCGTCTTCCCCGACAAGCCGATTACCCGCCATCCTGCAGAAGCTCGTATGGGTAAGGGTAAGGGTGCTGTTGAATTCTGGGCAGCCGTAATCCTCCCGGGTCGCATCATTTTCGAAATGGGTGGTGTAGAACGCGAACTGGCACTGGAAGCTCTCCATGTGGCAGCTCAGAAGCTCCCCCTCAAGTGCAAAATCATCGAAGAATCGGAGATCTAATGAAGGCACGTGAATTAAAGGAACTGGGCGTTGACCAGCTCAAGGAAAAGCTGGCCCAGTTGAATCTCGATCTGTTCAATTACCGCATGGCTGCTAAGCTCGGTAACTTGGAAAAACCCTCTTTGATCGCAACGACCCGTAAGGACATCGCTCGCGTCAAGACCATCCTCACCGAAAAGGCCAAGGCATAAGCCGGGCAGGAGCAGGAAATGGATAGAAACCTTCGTAAGGTTAAGCAGGGTGTAGTCAGCTCTGACAAGATGGACAAGACCATCACGGTTGTGGTTGAAAACCGCAAGCGTCACCCGATGTACAACAAGATCATGACTACTACTAAGAAGCTCAAGGCTCATGATGAAAAGAATGAAGCCCAGGAAGGCGACTTGGTAGAAATCATGGAAACTCGTCCCCTCTCTGCAACTAAGCGCTGGCGCTTGGTTCGCATTGTGGAAAAGAAGAAATAATCTTTTTGGAGTAAGGCGAATATGATTCAAGAAGAAACCAGACTCGTCGTGGCCGATAACAGTGGTGCCAAGGAAGTCGCCTGCATCCGCGTTTTGGGTGGCACAAACCGTCGCTATGCTAGCATCGGTGATGTCATCAAGGTAGCCGTTAAAGACGCTATCCCCCAGAGCAAGGTGAAGAAGGGTTCCGTGGCCGACGCCGTCGTCGTCCGCACTCGTAAGGAAATCGCACGTCCGGATGGAACTTTGATCCGTTTCTCCGACAATGCAGTGGTTCTCATCAACAAGGAAGGTGAACCGCGTGGAACCCGTATTTTTGGACCGGTGGCTCGTGAGCTCCGCGACAAGAAGTACATGAAGATCATCTCCCTCGCACCTGAGGTTCTCTAATGGCAAACATCAAGAAGAATGATAACGTCAAGGTGATTTCCGGTGCCAACAAGGGCAAGACCGGCACCGTGATCAGTGTCAAGGACGGCAAGGTGACCGTTAGCGGCGTTAACGTCTGCAAGCGTCATGAAAAGCCGAGCCAGACCAACCAGGCTGGTGGCATCATCGAAAAGGAACTGCCCATCGACATTTCCAACGTGATGCTCCTCGAAGGCAATACTCCTGTTCGCACTCGTATCGTTCGTGAAGCCGGCAAGAAGGCTGTCCGCGTGAGTGTCAAGACCGGAAAGGCGGTATAACTATGAACCAGATGAAGCAATTTTATCTCGAAAAAGTCGTCCCGGCCTTGCAGCAGAAGTTTGCTTACAAGAACGTGATGATGATTCCGCGCCTCGAAAAGATCGTGATCAACATGGGTGTTGGCGCTGCTTCCCAGAACCGTAAGATTCTCGATGAAGCCGTTGATACTCTGACTGCTATCACTGGTCAGAAGGCAATCGTCACCAACGCCAAGAAGGCTGTTGCTCAGTTCCACCTCCGCGAAGGTATCGGTATCGGCGCTAAGGTAACTCTCCATGGTGATAACATGTGGGACTTCCTCTATCGCTTTATCAACATCGACCTTCCTCGTGTTCGTGACTTCCGTGGTCTCGCACGTCGTGGCTTCGATGGCATGGGTAACTTTACCCTGGGCATCAAGGAACAGACCATCTTCGTTGAAATCGACATCGATAAGATTTCTCGTACCTTCGGTATGGACATTTCTTTCGTTACCTCTGCAAAGACCGATGACGAAGGCCGTGCTCTCCTCGAAGAACTTGGACTCCCCTTCCGCAAGTAAGGTAATACCATGGCAAGCACAAGAATGATTGAAAAATGCAAGCGTACTCCGAAGTATACCGTTCGTGGGTACAACCGTTGCAAGCGTTGCGGTAGGCCGCACGCCTTTATGCGCCGCTTTGGCCTTTGCCGTATTTGCTTCCGCGAAATGGCACTCGCCGGCGAAATCCCCGGTATCACTAAGTCGTCTTGGTAAGGAGAGTATACTCATGGCAATGACAGATCCTATCGCCGATATGCTCACCCGTATCCGCAATGCCTCTACGGCAAAGCTCCCCGTGGTGGACATTCCCGCCAGCAACCTGAAGCGTGAAATCGCTCGCGTTCTGCAGGAAAAAGGTTTCATTAAGAAGTTCGTCGTAGTTGAAGACGGCAAGCAGGGCATGCTCAAGGTCCTTCTCCGCTACACCAACGGCGAAGCCGCTATCCAGGGCCTTCAGCGCGTTTCTACGCCGGGTCTTCGTCACTACGTTGACGCAGCCAAGCTCCCGCGCGTTCGCAATGGCCTCGGCTATGCAATCATCTCCACCTCTAAAGGCGTCATGACTGACCACGAAGCTCGCAAGGAAAATGTGGGCGGCGAAGTCATCGCAAAGGTTTGGTAAAGATGTCCCGTATCGGTAAAGCTATTATCAACATCCCGGCCGACGTTAAAGTCGCCATCAATGGTCAGAACATTAAGGTTGAAGGCCCCAAGGGCAAGCTCGAAGCTGACGTTCACGAACTGATCGCTATCAAGTTCGAAAACAACCAGCTTTCCTTCACCCGTCCTGACGATCAGAAGTTCACTCGTGCAATTCATGGCACTACCCGTGCTCTCGTTGCAAACATGGTCGAAGGCGTTACCAAGGGTTTCCAGAAGACTCTCGAAATCGTTGGCGTTGGCTACCGTGTAGAACAGAAGGGCAAGGACCTCAACCTCGTTCTCGGTTTCTCTCATCCGGTTATCTACAAGGCACCGGAAGGCGTTGAACTGAAGGCTGTTGATCCGCTGAAGATCACTATCTCCGGCATCGACAAGCAGAAGGTTGGCCAGGCTGCTGCTGAAATTCGCAAGTACCGCCGTCCTGAACCGTATAAGGGCAAGGGCATTAAGTACGAAGGCGAAATTGTCCGTCGTAAGCAGGGTAAGAAGACAGGTAAATAAGGGTAAACTATGACTGCAATTGCTAAGAAAAGAATCCAGTCCAGAATCGCACGCCACGCACGCGTACGTAAGTCTGTTGTCGGAACTGCAGAAAGCCCTCGTTTGGCTGTTCGCCGTTCTCTGTCTCACATGACTGCCCAGATCATCGACGACGTCAACAACAAGTCTCTTGTTCAGCTCACCACTACTTCCAAGGAATTCCAGGGCAAGTATGGCGAAATGACCAAGTCCGAACAGAGCAAGCAGCTCGGTCTCTTGATTGCTGAAGTCGCAAAGTCCAAGGGCATTGAATCCGTGGTCTTCGACCGCGGCGGTTACATCTATCATGGTCGCGTTCAGGCCCTTGCAGAAGGTGCTCGTGAAGGCGGCTTGAAATTCTAATGAGGTACACTTTGGAACGCGAAGCTCAAGTTTCTGAATTTGAAGACAAGGTTGTACACATCAACCGTTGCGCTAAGACCGTTAAGGGCGGTCGTCGTATGTCCTTCTCCGCTCTCGTTGTCGTTGGCAACAAGAACGGCAAGATCGGCGTAGGCCTCGGCAAGGCTAAGGAAGTTTCCGAAGCTATCCGTAAGGGTACCGAAGCTGCTCACCGCAACATCGTCGAAGTCCAGCTCCTGGACGGCACCATCCCTCATGACATCGAAGTCAAGAGCGGCGCTACCCGCATCCTCCTGATGCCGGCTGCTCCGGGTACTGGTGTTATCGCCGGTGCTGCTGCCCGTGCAGTTCTCGAACTCGCCGGTGTGCGCAACATCCTCACTAAGATTCACGGTTCCTCTAATCCGAGCACTGTCGTTCGCGCTTGCGTCGATGGCCTCGTTTCCCAGAAGAACAAACAGGACTGCGCAGCTCTGCGCGGTGCTAACGCCTAAGGGGTAATACAATGAAGAAAGTTCGTATTACTTTGATCAAGGGTACCGTCCGTCGCCTCCCGATGCATCGTGCAAACGTTGCAGCTCTGGGCCTCCGCAAGATCGGACAGACTGTTGAACACAATTTGACCCCGTCCATTCAGGGCATGATCAATGCCGTGGCTGACATGGTAAAGGTCGAGGAGATCTAAGATGGAACTCAATACTCTCAATCCTGGCAAGGCCAAGGTCGTTAAGCGCAAGCGTATCGGTCGTGGTCCGGGTTCCGGTTGGGGCACCACCGCTGGCCGTGGTCAGAAGGGTGCCGGTGCTCGTAAGAGTGCTAAGGCCGGTCGTGTCGCTTTCGAAGGCGGCCAGATGCCTATCCACCGTCGTATCCCGAAGCGTGGCTTCAAGCACGCTGGTGTTGAATACCAGATCGTGAACCTGAAGAAGCTCGCCTCCTGCAGCGTTGTTGACTTTGATGCTCAGGTCCTGTTCGATCAGGGCTTCATCAAGGACACCGACAAGCTGGTTAAGGTCCTCGCTTTTGGTGCCATCGATAAGGCTATCAACGTAAAGGTTAACGCTATCAGCGAAAAGGCTAAGAGCCTCATTGAAGCTGCTGGCGGCAAAGTCGAGATCATCTAATGGAAGCTCTCAAGAAAGCTATTGATGCGTTTGTCAATGCCTTCAAGATTGAAGACCTGCGTAAGAAGTTGCTTTTTACGCTTGGTCTTTTGATCGTTTATCGTATTGGCGCTCACATCACCATCCCCGGTGTGAATTCCGCAGTTCTTGCTGAATTCTTCCGTAACTCTAATAATTTGTTTGGCTTGTATGACTCCTTTACCGGTGGTGCATTTGCTAAGGCAACTGTATTCGCCCTGGGCATCATGCCTTACATTAGTGCGAGCATTATCATTCAGTTGATGGGCTCTGTTATTCCTGCGATCCAGACCCTGCAGAAGGAAGGACAGGAAGGACGTGCCAAGCTGAATCAGTATACTCGCTACTTCACGGTGGCCCTGGCTGCCTTGCAGGGATGGGGCATTTCTGTATGGCTTTCCTCCCTTAAGGTAACTACTGCTACTGGTGCTGTGTCTGTCCTCGCTGAGGACTTCTCCTCCGGCATCGGTAACATTGGTTTCCGTCTTTTAGCTACCCTGACCTTCACCGCTGGTACGATCTTCGTGATGTACCTGGGCGAACAGATTACGTCCCATGGTGTAGGTAATGGTATCTCTCTTATCATCTTCGCCGGTATCGTCGGCGGCCTCCCGAGGGCCGTTCTTGCCGAAACTGAAATGTTTAAGGAAGGCATTCAGCCTCTTGCCATTGAAATCTTCATTCTGGCAGTGGTGGTTGCAATTGTCGGCTTTATCGTTTTTGTTGAGCAGGCGAACCGTCGCATTCCGCTCCAAAGTCCTCGTAGGACCGTCGGAAGTAAGGTTGTGGGTGGTCAGTCCAGCTATTTGCCTTTCAAGGTTAATACTGCGAACGTGATCCCTGTGATCTTCGCTAGCTGCATCATGTTCATTCCGGCCATGGTTGCATCTTGGTTCCCGAACGTGTCTGTTATGCAGGCTTTTGCCACTGCATTTATCCCTGGTCACCTGACATACAGTGTGGTAGATGCTCTCCTGATTATTTTCTTCACCTTCTTCTACACAGCAATCCAGTACAACCCGAACGATATTGCTGAAAATCTGAAGAGGTCTGGAGCATTTATTCCGGGAGTTCGTCCGGGTAAGCAGACGGCAGAATACATTGACCATGTTTTGACCAGAATTTCTTTGCCTGGGTCCCTTTATCTCGCTTTAATTAGCGTTGGACCTTGGTATTTGAAAGACGCACTCAATATGAGTTTCTATATTGGGGGCACCTCGGTCTTGATCGTGGTTGGTGTGGCACTGGATACTCTTCGTCAACTCGAAGCCCAGTTGCATACCAAGAATTATGAAGGTTTCTTGAAACATGGCCGCATTCGCGGCAGGATGGCAAGCTAGTGGCTAAAGAAGAAGGCATTCAAGTAGAAGGCGTTGTGTTGGAAGCACTCCCCAACGCATTCTTCCGTGTCCAGCTCGGAAATGGTCATGAGATTCTTGCTCATGTGTCAGGAAAGATGCGTCGGCATTTCATTAGAATTTTGCCCGACGATAAAGTGTTGGTAGAGATTTCGCCTTACGATCTCAATCGTGGTCGAATCACATACCGTTACAAGTAATAGGTATTTTCAAAGAAGGTCAAACCTATGAAAATCAAAGCCTCCATCAAACCCAGATGTGAAAACTGCAAGATCATCCGTCGTAAGGGTGTATTGCGCATCATCTGTTCGAAGAACCCCCGTCACAAGCAGAAGCAGGGATAAGGAGATCGTATGGCACGTATCGCTGGTGTCGATTTACCGAGAAACAAGACTGTTGAATACGGTCTGACGGCAATCTATGGTGTCGGTCTGTTCACCGCTAATAAGGTCTGTGCTCAGCTGGGCATTGACAAGACCAAGAAGTGTGACGACCTGACTGAAGAAGAACAAGGTAAGATTCGTCATCTCTTGGAAGACGAATACTCTGTGGAAGGTCAGCTCCGCGCAGAAATCACCTTGAACATTAAGCGTCTGCAGGATATTGGCTGCTATCGTGGTATCCGCCACCGCAAGGGCCTCCCGGTCCGCGGTCAGCGTTCCCGCACCAATGCTCGTACTCGTAAGGGTCCGAAGAAGACTGTGGCTAACAAGAAGAAGTAAGGAGTTTTATCGTGGCTGAAGAAGTAATTAATGAAACTGCTGCCGCTGTTGAAGCTCCGGCTGCTGAAGAAGTTAAGGTTAAGAAGGGCAAGAAGCGTATTGACGTTCAGGGCATTGCTTGCGTGTTCGCTTCCTTCAATAACACAATCGTTTCTATTACCGATGCTCGCGGTAACGTTGTAGCTTGGGGCTCTCCCGGTAACTCCGGTTTCAAGGGCTCTCGTAAGAGCACTCCGTTTGCTGCACAGCTCGCTGCTGAAGTCGCTGCTCGCAAGGCTTTCGACCTCGGTATGCGCAAGGTTGATGTCCGCGTCAAGGGCGCAGGTGGTGGTCGTGAATCCGCTGTCCGTGCTATCAAGAATGCGGGCCTCGAAGTTCTCTCTATTCGAGACGTGACGGGCGTTCCGCACAATGGTTGCCGTCCTAAAAAGAAGAGAAGAGTCTAATTAAAAGAGGTATCGCCAATGATGTGGAAATCACTTCAGATGCCGCGCAGCTTCCAGAAAGTTGAGACCGGCGAAGATGGCCGCTACGCCAAGTTTGTCGTAGAAGCCTTGGAACGTGGCTGGGGTATCACCCTGGGTAACGCCCTTCGTCGTACGCTTCTCTCTTCTCTGCAGGGTGCGGCAATTGTCTCCGTCAAGATTGAAGGCGTGGACAAGGAATTTTCTACTGTTCCCGGTGTTAAGGAAGATGTCACTGACATTATCCTCAACTTGAAGAGCCTGCGCGTCAAGCTCCTGTCCGACCATGACGAAACCCTTCGCCTGGATATGTCCGGCGACGGTGAAGTTACTGCTAAGGACTTCATGGATAATCCGAATGTCGCTATCCTGACTCCGGATGTTCATATCGCAACGCTGAACGGTAATGCATCCCTGTCTCTGGAAGTGAAGATTTCCAGCGGCCGTGGCTACGTTACTGCCGACGAATTGAAGGACAAGGACGCTCCCATCGGTGTTATCGCCATGGACGCCAACTTCAATCCGGTGCAGAAAGTCGCAATGCACATCAGCGATACCCGCGTTGGCCAGAAGACGGACTACAACCGTCTGGAACTTGAGATTACTACTGACGGCTCCATCGATCCCGAAGACGCTCTTGCCTATGCTGCAAAGCTCCTCGTTGATCACCTGGAAATCTTCATCAACTTCGAAGGCGATCTCGAATCTCCTGAAGAACTCGAACTTGACGAAGAACGTCAGCGTATCGCAACGCTCCTGCGCACCCGCGTGGACGATCTGGAACTTTCCGTTCGCTCCAGCAACTGCCTCCGTATGGCAAACATCCATACCGTTGGCGAACTTGTGCGCAACAAGGAAAACGATATGCTCAAATACAAGAACTTCGGTCGTAAGTCCTTGGTTGAACTTAACGAAGTATTGACCTCCATGGGCCTCAGCTTTGGTATGGACGTCGATGACTACTTGAAGGATTAAAAATGAGACACGGTGTAAAAAACAAGAAACTCGGCGTTAACGCCCAGCACAAGCGTGCCATCCTCCGCGCCCTCACTACCTCTATTCTTGGTAAGGGCATGGAAGCCGAACAGGGCAACCGCTATGTGCGCACCACTCTCCACAAGGCTAAGCTCGTTCGTAGCTATGTGGAACGCATGATTACCTACGCAAAGAAGGGTGACCTTTCTGCACGTCGTGAAGCTGCTCGCTTCGTGATGGACCCGAAGGTTCTCCAGGATTTGTTCAACACTATCGGCCCGCGCTATGCTTCCCGTAACGGTGGTTATACCCGTATCCTGAAGCTCGGCCCGAACCGCGCTGGTGACGCTGCCGAAATGGCTCTCATCGGTCTCGTCGAAGACGAAATCGTTGTGAAGACCAAGAAGACCGCTGACGCTGCAAAGCCCGAAGCTGTCGACATGGTTGAAGGCGAAAGCAAGAACTAATCTTTGCTGGTTGGCTTTAAAAGGCTCAGTCTTATGACTGGGCCTTTTTTTTGTGGGATTTAATTTTGTATTTTTTTTAGACATGTCTCGTATAGTCGCAATCATTTGTTTTTTATCTGCGCTGGTCTTAGCCGACGACGCTCTGTTTTCTAGCGGAGTCACGGCCAAGAGATCCAGCGGTCCTTCTGTCCGCAGCTCTGTTGCTTTGACTCCCACCTATGCCGAAGTTGCTGTAGACTCCGCATACGTCCTTGGTCCTGGAGATTTCCTGGACATTATGCTGGAAGAAAACTACATGTCTGTCCAGGTGTATCCTGATGGCTCTGTAGCTATTGAAGAATGTGGTGTTGTTAACGTTGGCGGAAAGACCTTCGCTGAAGCCAGAGAAATGATTCTTGACCTTGCTGCCAAGCGTTACAAGCGTGAGTTCTGTTTTGTCCAGCTGGCTGCTCTCAAGAAGTTCAGAGTGAATGCCATGGGCGCAGTGAACATGGTGGGCCAGCATCTTGTGGATGCCCAGACCCGTCTGAGTTTCTTTATTCGTCAGGCTGGTGGTTTTGTGGCCAACGCAGATGCGGATAGTATCTTGATCTTTAGAGGCAAGGATACTCTGCGTGTCAATTACCGCAAGATGTCGTCTGAAGGTATTTTCGAGAATGATATCATGCTGGAACAGGGAGATAACGTGTACGTTCCCTATGTTTCCATGGGCGAGAACATCGCCTTGATTTTCCCTGGGGTGAGAACCAGCGTCAAGTACAGTCCCGATCGTACTGTACAGGACTACTTTGATATCGCGGAAGGTGGACGTCTTCACAATTTTGGTTACAAGTCCGTTTGCATACGTGAACCGGGCAAGCCCCCTAGCTGGATCTCTCTCGGCGAGATGAAGACTACCAAGGTACCTCCCAATACGGAAATAGAATTTTCCGTACAGGAAATGCTGGTGTATGTGGGCGGAGCCGTGAACTTCCTCGGTCGTTACCCTTATGATCCCAATTGGCATGCCATTGACTACGCTGCTGCTGCTGGAATCAATACGATTACCGGCACCTGGAGGCAGATCAAGGTGTGGCGCGGCACGGAACCTGAGGCTTTGACTTTGAGTGTTACCGAGGATCCGATCCTGCCTGGCGATTACATTGAAGTTCCCAAGAGCCATTATGAATCCTTCAAGGATTTTACCTTGTTCTTGGCATCTCTCCTGACGGTGATTTCCTCCGCCTTCATCATTTACGTGAACTATAAGTAGCTTATGGAAAAGCAGCCCTCCATTGGTTTGATTGAAATTTTATTGAAGGCAATCAATAGCGATTTGAAGCATTTTAAGCTTTTCTCGTTTATTGTTCTTTTGCCGACCATTATTGTCTTTGTTTGCGTTATGTGGGTCATTAAGCCCATGTATGCGGCTACGGCGGTCGTGACGCCTCCTGCGTCTTCAAGTCCATCATTGAATGGTCTTAGCTCCATGTTGGGCGGTGCAGCTGGCATGAGTTCCCTTCTTGGTCTTTCCACAAGCGATGATGATGCAAATGCGGTTTGGACCATCTTCAATTCATGGGAACTGCATAACCAGGTCATCGAAGAATTCAACCTGGCGGAACACTACGAATTCGACGGGAACTTCCATGCGGATCTTCTAAAGATGTTCCGCAAGAAGTTTGGCGTGGAAATGAACAAGGAGGATATGTTTGCGGTCTCCATGGAAGATGAGGACTACAAGCTTGCCGCCAAGATGGTTCGCTTCATGCTTGAAAAAGCGGATTCTGCTTTCAATGCTTTTAAGACGGCCCAGGCCAAGCAGTCCAGGGAATATTTCCAAAGCAGGCTTGATTCCTGCGAGCATGTGCTTGATTCCCTATTGGAAAACTTTGTGAAGTTCCAGAAGGAAAATAATTTCTACGATCCCGAAATCCAGCTAGAGTCTACCCTCAAGTACATGAGTTCCTTGCAGGCAAAGCGTGAGGAAGTTGCCATGGAGATGGCCTTCGAAAAGGCCGACCGTGGTACAGACAGCAGGCGTTACGACGAATTGAGCAAGCGCTATGATGGCGTGAATGCGGCCTTGAATGGAGCTTTGAACGGCAAGAACAGCAATGTGGGTATGGTCGCCTTGAAGAAGTCTCCGCAGCTTGGCTTGGAATACATGCGTCGTGAAAATGAAATCCGGGTTCAGGAAGCCATGTACAAGCTGCTCCGTCAACAGAGTGAACAATTGAAGCTGGAAGAAGCAAAGATGCTTACCAATCTTCACATTCTGGAACCGCCTTGGGAGAATGACAAGAAGATTTATCCTCTCCGTGGCGTGACCCTGGTGTTCACGTTTGCTGTAGCGGTCTTGATCGGATCGATTCTCTGCAGTCTTCTCACCTACTTTGAGGAAGAAGAGAAAAAGGGGTCCGACGTAGCTAGGGAATGGATCGCCTTCAAGGGATTCTTCTCTAGAAAGTCCAAGGGATAGCAAATGTTCTCCTGGGTAATGGAATATCCAGAGTCGACCTTCGCTTTCCTGCTGTCGCTCTTTTGCCTTGTGCAGGCTATCTGGCTTAAGCGCGATTTTTTTAGCCCTATTACCGTCTATTGTTTCTCCCAGAGCATTACCCTTGGAATCGCATTCTTGCGTCTTGATCCGGCCATGACGGATTTCAAGCCCAAGACATGGATGATATGGATTCTTGGGATGGTTGCCTTTTGTACAGGAAGTTTTCTGGTAAAGCTCTACGCGAAGTCCAAGCGAATTCCGTGTGAGGTTGTTGCTTCGACTCCTGCCAAAAATTACAACTGGCATCTGCACTTGTTCTTTTCCTTTGCTGCGTTCCTCCTTTTTCTTGTGGGAGTGTACGGAGTTGTTCAGACGGCTGGCAACCTGTTGATTTTTACCGGCGACCCTGCGAAGTGGATGTCCAAGGATGTGAATTATGGTTACTACGCCTTGTTGATTAGCAGCGGGCCGTTGCCTGTTCTTCTCTTTGGTGTAGCTTCCTTCAAGAAGTTCAATAGTGATAATTTTGTCCGACTGGTATCCAAGTTCATGGTGATCTTTACCATTGTCTTGAACTTATGTGCCTATCCCAATAGAACGGCTTTGTTCTTTAACGTTGGATTTTTGATTATCCTGGTGAATTTCCTTTACAAGAGGATTTCTCCCATTGTCATCAGTTTTGTATTGGTTCTTGCTGTTGGCGCCTTCGTTGGTATCAGTAGCGTTCGTTCCCAGTACGGTGGAAGCGATGCGGAGGGCAAGGCCATGGATGTGGTGATGAAACTTCCCTACATGTATGTGGCCAACAACTACTGGAACTTGGATTATGCTGTCAACTCTCCGCCGGATAGGGAGATTCACCCCCACACTTACGGCGTTGATTTCTTTCATGGGATATTTGAATATGCCCGAGTTAGCGGTAGTTTTAGAACCAGTTTCCGCTGGGATGATGCCTTTAACGAAAGAATCCAAAAGGTATATGGCTTCAATACGGTGAACTACCTGTGGGATGTGTACAAGGACTTCTTTATCTTTGGCGTATTCTTCTTCCCGTTGCTGTGCGGTATGGGACTGACCCTTCTGTACCTTAAGCTGTGTAGACCGTTTACGCCGCGGCAGGTGGCGCTGTACACCTTCTTCATCTACTTCGTTGGATGGTGGTTCTTTACGTCGGGCTACAAGCAGGGCATTTACTGTATCTGGGGTGCGCTTGTATTTGTTGTGACCACCATATGTTCCTTCCGGCCGAGAAACGAGATTGCTAAGGACGGTTCTCCAGAGAAAGCCGGCGAGTTACCAGCGGATGCGCTTGTTGCGAATGAAGTAGACCAGAAGCTGGAAGCTAAGTAGCAGATCGCCTGTGAGGGTCAGTGCCGGAATGTAGTATCCGGCGGAATTTCCGTTAGACAATAGCTTTGCGCCGCCGATGCAGGCTGCGATGTTCAGGACGCCGCCGGCGGTAATCATGGCGCCGTAGGTCCAGGTACGTTTTTCCTTGAGCATGGTGGAGATCATTCCCATGCGGGTTGCCTGAAGGATGAGCGACATGGAAAGGATTCTCAGGCAGAAACTGCTGGTTGCAAGGACGTCGTCTGTCCAGGGGGCGGCAAAGAAGATTAGCTTGAGTGTGAATTCTGGAAACAGCCAGAAGGGGGAGGATACGGCCGCGATGAACAGGGTGAAGACTGCCTGGTCCCTGAGATGTAGCACGCGGCTGTCTGTCTGGTGAAGCGTTATCAGGCTGCTGGAGATGAAGTGTACCATGAGACCTGACGCCAGGACTATTAGTTTGTTAGCAAAATTGTAGGAGCCGAGGAAGGAGTCGCTGGTGAAGGCTGCCACCGTGTAGAGGCCCACGGGAAGGTAGGCGAAGCTGGTGATACTTGCCAGGGCGTAGGGGAGGGCGGATTTCAGCATCAGCCCGAAGAACTGAATGGTGTGGCGGCCAAGGCGGAGCACTTGCAGGCTGAAGGCCTGGCGAACGCCAAAGCCGAAGGCAGGGAGCGCAGCCAAGACCATGGCTCCTGCGATGGCGGGAATGGAATCGAATTTAAAGTACCAGAGCGCAATTCCCATGACCGTGGAATAGGAGATGGTGTGAAGCACCTTGGAGATGAGAAGTTTTTTCCAGAAATTTCCGCAGATGAAGTACCAGTCGAAGAATGCATGCTGGAACAACAGGCCAAAGGCGAGGACCAGTTCCCCAAGGAATGCGGGACTGTCCTTGCGGACGGTGCAGGCGAAGATCACCATGGCGACTGCCGTTAGGGCAGTCATGGCTAGCCTTAGCTGAAGGACGTTGGTGAAGAGGCGGCCTTCGGTAGCCCGCTTTCCGAAGAAGGCTAGAATCAGTGTTGCCATGCCGAAATCTGCAAGGGCGCAGAATATGGTATAGTCGCTCTGTAAAATTCCGAAGTAACCGAACTTTACAATTCCCAAGTTGTTTGCGATAATATTTTGAACAAGGACGGATACACCCTGGATGAGGATGTTCACCAGGGAAATGAAAACTCCGATCTTGATGTTCTTTAACGCTTGCAACGAGGCATAAAATAGATGTTTAAACTCCGGATGTCTTTGGGTTTTTGTATCTTTGGGTGCAAAATCGCGAGAGTGGCGGAATTGGCAGACGCGCCAGACTTAGGATCTGGTACCTCGGTGTGTGGGTTCGACTCCCACCCCTCGCATGTCTTTAACATCTAATAAACCGATCTTCGGAGTTCATAATGACCGTTGAAATCAAAGAAACTAGCGCAACCGTGCGCACCCTCGAAATTTCCATTCCGCAGGCAGACCTGACTGCTCCCTTCGAAAAGAAGGTTAACCAGTACAAGAAGCAGGTTACCCTGAAGGGTTTCCGCCAGGGCATGGTTCCGAAGGCCATGATCCTGAAGCAGTTTGGCGAATCCATCCGTCACGAAGTTGTGGACGAAACCATCAACAAGATCGTGCAGGACGAACTCAAGAAGGCTAACATCCTTCCCGTTGGCCCCATGAAGGTTGTTGAATTCAACGACGACAAGGCTGCTGACATCACTCTTAAGGTTGAAGTCGAAATGGATCCGGAAATCGACATCAAGGGTTATGCCGATACCGGTATCACCGTTCCGGCTACCGCCATTACCGAAGAAGAAATCGACGCCGAATACAACCGCCTTGTCCAGATGTGGAGCAAGGACGAACATGTTGACCGCGCCGCTGCCAAGGGCGACGTTGTCGTTGGCAACTACATCGAAGTGATCATCGACGGTGAAAAGCAGGAACTTCCCGAAAACAAGGAATTCCGTTCTCTCCTCGGCGAATCCGCTTCTCCGGGATTCGATGCAGGTCTCGAAGGCGCCAAGGCTGGCGACGTCAAGGAAATCAACTTCCAGTATCCGGAAGACCACAAGGACGAACACTACCGTGGCAAGACCGCTCAGTTCAAGGTCGAAGTTACTGACATCCGCGCCATCGTTCCTCCCACCATGGACGAAGCTTTCTTTGAACAGGTTGGCGTCAAGGACGTTGCAGACCTGAAGAAGAACCTTGCTGAAGGCATTGAAAACCAGAAGAAGGATGCTGCCAAGAACAAGGCTGTGAACGAAGCTATCGACAAGATTATCGAAGCCAACCCGTTCGAAGTTCCCCAGGCTCGCGTCTATGACCTGATCCGCTGGTCCATGAACCGCAATGCCCAGAGCGAAAAGGACATGGTCGAACCCACTGAAGAACAGATCAAGGCTCTCTCTCCGGAAGCTGTCCGCGAAATCAAGAAGCATCGCATTCTCGACTTCGTTGCCAACGCAGAAAAGATCAAGCCGACCCAGGCTATGGTTGACGAACGTCTCCAGAACATGGCTAACGCCTACCACGTAGACTTCGAATCTCTGAAGGCTCACTTCCGTCAGTCTGGCCGTATCAATGGCCTGCGCGACGAACTCCGCGTTCAGATGGCCGCTGACTTCATCGTCGGTATCCGTCCCGCAGCCGAAGAATCCAAGTAAAAGAGGTTAATGAATGATCATTCCTACCGTCATTGAGACCACCGGTCGCGGTGAACGCGCCTACGATATCTACTCCCGACTCCTCAAGGAGCGCATCATCTTTTTGGGAACTCCCATTAACGATGAAGTGGCCAACAACGTCATGGCCCAGTTGATCTTCCTTGAGTACGAGAATCCCGAGAAGGATATCACGCTGTACATCAACAGCCCTGGTGGTTACGTGTCGGCAGGTTTGGCCATTTATGATACCATGCAGCATGTTTGCCCGAACATCGCTACAATCTGCATTGGTAGTTGCGCCTCCATGGCCGCCGTGCTCCTTGCTGCAGGAACCAAGGGCAAGCGTTATGCGCTTCCTCATTCCCGCATTATGCTGCACCAGCCGTCTGGCGCTGCCACCGGTCAGTCTACCGATATCCAGATTACCGCCAAGGAAATTGTCCGCACCAAGGATACCCTGGCAGAAATCGTTGCCAAGCACACTGGCAAGTCTATTGAAGAAGTTCGCACCAAGACCGACCGCGACTTCTACATGAGTCCTGAAGAAGCCAAGGAATTTGGCGTCATCGACGAAATTTTTGTGCCGCGTAAAGAGGAATTTTAATGTATCGTAGCGGGAAGAACCATCCGACGGTAACCTGCAGTTTCTGTGGCAAGCCCGCAGAGCAGGTGGAGAAGATGATTACTGGTGCAGGCGTGCATATCTGCAGTGATTGCGTCTCCATGTGCCATCGTATTATCGAAGAAGACCGTTCCCGCACAAAACAGGCCGAGGCTGCAGCCGAGATTGCATCCAAGCCTCTTCCGCGTCCCGCAGAAATCAAGGCCCACCTGGACGAATTCGTTATCGGCCAGGACCAGGCCAAGATGGCTCTTTCTGTAGCCGTCTACAATCACTACAAGCGCCTGCGTTACAAACAAATGAATGCTGGCAAGAACGGCGTGGAAGTGGACAAGTCCAACTTGCTGTTGGTGGGTCCTACCGGATCCGGCAAGACCTTGCTTGCGCAGACCATGGCCCGATTCCTGGACGTTCCCTTTACTATTGCTGATGCGACCGTTCTTACGGAAGCCGGCTACGTTGGCGAAGACGTAGACAGCATTATCGTGCGCCTTTTGCAGGCTGCCGATTACGATGTGGCCAAGGCTGAACGTGGCATTATCTTTGTGGATGAAATCGACAAGATCGCCCGAAAGACTGCCAACCCTTCTATCACCCGCGATGTAAGCGGCGAAGGTGTTCAGCAGGGCTTGCTGAAGCTTTTGGAAGGTACCGTGGCCGCTGTGCCTCCTAAGGGTGGCCGTAAGCATCCTGAACAGCCCCTGGTGCAGGTGAATACCCGTAACATTCTGTTCATTTGCGGTGGCGCCTTTGAAACCCTGGACAAGATTATTGCCCGTCGTGTGAACAAGGGTGGCATGGGTTTTGGTGCCGACATCCGTAGCACCGAGGAAAACTCCCTCAGTGAACTTTTCAAGGTGATGGAACCTGATGACCTGATCCAGTTCGGTTTGATTCCCGAAATTGTCGGTCGTTTGCCGATCGCCGTGGCCCTGGAAGAACTTGACGAAGATGCTCTCCTCAACATTCTTACCCAGCCCAAGAACGCCCTTGTAAAACAGTTCAAGAGCTTGTTCGCAATGGACGGCGTGGAATTGGAATTCGAGGAAGACGCCCTTAGGGAAATTGTCCGCGAAACGATGGTCCGCAAAACCGGTGCCCGCGGCCTCCGTTCCGTTCTCGAGAAGGTCTTGCAGCGTTACATGTTTGAGCTTCCCGGTTCCGACACAAAGACGCTGGTCATGACTGCGGATATGGTTAAGGATGGTCTGAAACCCCAGGGCAAGGCTTCTCCTGCCACCAAGAAGACCCGTAAAAAATCCTAGCAAAATCCTGCTTAGTGCATTTCGATGGATGACCTGCCTTATGTGTGGTCATCCATTTTTGTATTTTTGGCATCGTAAATGGAGAAAGAGATTTTGGTAAACGATTTTTCGAAAAATTATGCATTGCTTCCCCTTAGGGATGCTGTTGTATTCCCCCTGACCACTCGCCGTATTTTGGTGGGTAGAGATATTTCTCTAAAGGCTTTGGAATATGCTGAGTCCCATGATAATCAGATTATTTTGGCTGCCCAGAAGAATATTGAGCAGGAAGTCATCGAGAACCCCATGCTGGATTTGTATTCCGTGGGTGTGTTGGCTCATGTAAGCAATGTGACTCCGTTTCCGAACGGTTGCGTGAAGGTTGTTCTTGAAGGTGAAATTGTGGTGGACCTTCGTTCCATCAATATGTCCGAAGGATTTCTCCAGGTGACCGTTTCTCCAAGGACTTCCATTCTCCAGAGCGACAAGTGCGAAAAACTTGAAATGGTTTTGAACCAATTCAAGGAATATTCCATGCATCGCAATATTGCCGACGGCATGGTGGATGCCTTGTTTACCATGGACAGCCATGTAAACGCTCTGTACGGGATTATTCCTTTCTTGCAGGTTGCTTTGGATGTTCGCCAGACTCTTCTGGAAGTTGAAAATATTGAGGCCCTTGCGGATCGTCTGCTTGAAATTATGAAGGTGGCTGCGGATAACGATACCGTCATGGTGAAGGTTCAGCAGAACGTTCGCCAGAAGATGGCCCAGCAGCAGAAGGAATGGTTCATTTCCGAACAGATCCGCCAGCTGCAAGATGAGCTTGATGGCGACAACGGTTCCTCCGAACCGGATCAGCTGCTGAAGAAGATCAAGGAAAAGAAGTTTGCTCCGGCCATCCAGGAAAAGCTGGAAGAAGAAATTTCCCGCATGCGCATGATGCAGCCCACGTCTCCGGAATATGCCGTGAGCCGCAATTACCTGGATTGGTTCCTTACGCTTCCGTACAATGTGTTCACCGAAACCAGCCTGAACATGAAGAAGGTGAAGGCCGAACTGGATGCAAAGCATTTCGGCCTGGACAAGGTGAAGGAACGCATCATGGAATACATCGCCGTTCTGAAGCTTACGGGCACGGAACGCCGCGCACCCATTCTTTGCCTTGTTGGCCCTCCAGGCGTTGGTAAGACTACCTTGGTGGAATCCATCGCCAAGGCCATGCAGCGTAATTTTGTACGCATCACCTTGGGTGGCGTTCGTGACGAAGCAGAAATTCGCGGTCATCGCCGCACCTACATTGGCGCCATGCCGGGCCGTTTCATTAACGCCCTGAAGCGCGCCAAGTGCATGAATCCCATTATCCTTCTGGATGAAATCGACAAGATGGCAAGCGACTTCCGCGGAGACCCCGCCAGCGCCATGCTCGAAGTCTTGGATCCGGAACAGAATCACGACTTTACCGACCACTTCATGGAAGTGGGCCTGGACCTTTCTCGCGTGCTGTTCATTGCAACTGCAAATAACGAGAACCAGATTCCCGAGGCTCTCCACGACCGTCTGGAAATGGTGCGTTTGCCGGGTTACTATCCCCACGAAAAGGAAAAGATTGCGTCCAACTACCTGGTGCCCCGCATTTGCGAACGCACCGGCGTAAAGCTTGGTGAAGACATCGTGTTCCCCGACGAAATGGTCCGCAAGGTGATCCGCGACTGGACTCGCGAAGCCGGCGTCCGCGAACTGGAACGCATGCTTGAAAACGTTGTGCGCCACCGTGCGAAAGACATGGTGATGGGCAAGAAGTTTGCCAAGGAACTGAATGAAAAGACTTTGCAGGAATACCTGGGTGCTCCTCGCTTTATGGAAAGCCAGTTGCCGGAACCGGGTCGTCCGGGCGTTGTGACAGGCCTTGCCTGGACAAGCGTTGGCGGCGAAATCCTGCCTATCGAATGCTCCCTCATGGCGGGCAAGGGCAACCTCTTGCTTACCGGTAAGCTGGGAGACGTGATGAAGGAATCTGCCCAGATTGCACTCTCCCTCGTGCGCGAACGTTTCGAGGAATTCGGCATCGATGCTGAGAAGTTTGCAAAGACCGACATCCACATTCACGTACCCGAAGGCGCTGTGCCCAAGGATGGCCCCTCTGCCGGTATCGCCCTCACGTTGTGCTTGCTTTCTGCATTCACCAAGCAGCCCATTCCGCCCGACGTTGCGTTCACTGGCGAAGTAAGCCTCACTGGCGCTTGCCTGCCTATCGGTGGCTTGAACGAAAAGGCCTTGGCCGCCCTCCAGGCTGGCGTGAAGACCTTGCGCTTGCCGGCCCAGAATAAGAAGGACGTGGATGAGCTTCCCGCTCCCGCCAAGAAGGGCTTGAAGATTTACACCCACAAGCACATCGACGAAATCATCAAGATTCTCTTTGTGAAGCCCGGTGCTAAACAGGTGAAAGCGGAAAGCTTAAAGGTTAAAGAATCGAAGGCTAGTGCCGTCGCAGTTAAGGTGACGAAGCCCGCGAAGGTGGCTGAGAAACCCGCTGCGAAGGCTACTAAGAAAAAGTAGCGTGTCATCTTAACGCGCAAAAAAAGTGTCATCCTGAGGCATAACATGCCGAAGGATCTGGCATTCTAAGAAGTGATTTAGGCCCGCGGAACAAAAACCGCGGGTTCTTTTTTGATATTAAAATTCCCGACTGATCTTTCGGTAATTGGCTTTGACTTTCTTGACGTAGTCGAATGTTTCATACTTCATCGTTATCAAGCGCAAGAGTTCAAAATACTTGAAGGTCTTGTATAGCTCTGCCTGCCTGTATCCGCCATTATAGTGGGCTAGCATCAAGTTGATATCGCCACCATACTCGTGGTAAAGCATGGAGAGGAACTTTACACCAATCTGGATGTTGTCTTTCGGATCCGTCAGGTTGTATTGGGAAAGTTTTAGCTTTTGGGCAACGTTTTTACCTGTGATGGGCATGACCTGCATGAGCCCCAAGGCTCCCACGCGGCTCTTGGCATTGACCTTGAACTTGCTTTCCTGTGCGATGACCGCGGCCACCAATTTGTAATCCACGTCGTACTGTTTTGAGTAAGTCAGGATGTAGCTTGAAAAACGTTCCACGTCGGCTGCGCTTAATTTCTGATTTACCGAGCCGATGAACTTCTTCAGTTTTTCTGGGGAATCTTTTTTACCGAAAAAAGTGAGGACTTCCTTATGGTTTGCAACTTCATCCATATAATCTTCTACTGCGGGGAGAACACCCCCGCATAGGAAAAGAATCGCAAATATGACCAGTAGAATTTTCTTCAAAGTTTTAAGCCTTTCTCGGGAGCAATATATAAAAAGTTATATTTCGGTTATGGAATTTACTCTTGAAGAAATGCGTAGCCAGTTGGCTAAATTGGAATCGAGAATCTCTGCCGCTTGCGCTCAGACGGGCCGTTCCCGTGAATCTGTGCTTTTGGTTTGGGTGAGCAAGTTTCACCCGGCGGAAGCTGTAGAAAATGCAATTGCCTTGGGCGCAAAGGTCTTCGGTGAGAACCGCGTGCAGGAAGCGGAATCCAAGTTCAGCACCCGCCTCACCGCAAAGGACGGCTCCCCGGTGCAGTGCCATGTCATTGGCCCGGTGCAGAGCAACAAGTTGAAGAAGGCTGCCATCGTCGCAGACTGCATCCATTCCATCGCAAACATGGAAGCGGTCGAAAAGCTGGAAAAGGTCTGCGCAGGCCTGCCCAGTGAAAACGGTGCCGCCTCCGGCAAGACTCTGGAAATTCTTTTCCAGGTGAACGCCGGTGAAGAAGAAACCAAGAGCGGTTTGGATGTAGCCAATGCTGACGCCTTCCTGGCAGAACTTGAAAAATTCGCGGGCGCCTGTGGCCCTGACGGCAAGAGCGAAAAATTCCCTCACTTAAAATTCCGCGGCCTCATGACCATCGGCAAGAACACCGGTGTCGCAGAAGATTCCCGCGAATGCTTCGCCTTCCTCCGCAATCTCCAGCAGAAGTACTTGGCCAAGGGCGGTGTGTTCGCAAACTTCGACCAGCTTTCCATGGGCATGACCGGCGACCTGGAAGTTGCCATCGAAGAAGGCTCCACCATGATCCGCGTAGGCACCGCCCTCTTCGGCGAACGTGACTACAGCAAGCCCGTCAACGATCCTGTCTAATTATTGGATATCGGAATCGAAGTGGCCCCCGCAATGGGGGCTATTTTTTTTGTGAGATTTCCTTGACGATGTTCAGAAATTATTCTATATTAATAGTTGAACAACTATTCAACTGAATTCTGCAGAAGCTTTATCCGGGATTTTGTAATCTGATTGGATAATGGAGGAATGATGGTAGAGAAGGACTTGGAATTTGAGGGATCCGATTGCAGCTGCATCCACGATGAAGTGGTGGAAGCGGTTCGTGCCCAAATGCCGGAAGACGAGTCTTTAATGGATCTAGCGGACACTTTCAAGATTTTCAGTGACTTTACCCGTGTGAAGATTCTTTGCGCCTTGATGAAGTCTGAAATGTGTGTTAGCGATATTTCTGTTCTGCTTTCCATGACAAAATCTTCCATTTCCCATCAGCTACGAATACTGAAGCAATCGAACCTGGTTAAGTACCGAAAGGTTGGGAGCGTTGTCTACTATGCTCTTGCCGATGATCACGTGAAGATGATCTTTAATCAGGGCATGGAACACGTGTTGGAAGAACAATAAGAAGTGCGGGAAATCCGCGTTTCTTTTTGCGATTGATGTTGAAGGATTGTTCAACTGATAAACTAACGAACCCGCGATAAACATGGAAACGGGTCAAAAATTTTAACAATGGAAGGCCTCGGGCCAAAGGATGAAAAATGAAGAAGAAGTTCAAGTTGCAGGATCTGGAGTGCGCAAACTGTGCCGCAAAGATGGAAGCTGCCATCAAGAAGATTGACGGGGTCAATGATGCGTCCGTTAATTTCCTGACACAGAAGTTCATGCTTGATGCAGACGATGCCCGCTTTGATGCAATCCTTGCTGAAGCCAAGGCTATTTGTGCCAAGGTGGAGCCGGATTGCAAGATCTTGGATTAACCGTACCATTGAAAATCCCTTTTATCCGAGACAAAGATGACAAAGTCCCAAAAAAGAAATCTGACAAGAATCATCATTACGGCCTTGATCTTTTTTCCTCTCTTGATATTGGAAAATATCGGGATTCTTGATGATGTTAATTTGTTTGGAAAACAGTGGATCCTTCCGCTGATTCTTTTTGCTATTCCCTATGCTGTCATTGGCTACGATATTTTCTTGAAGGCGGTTGGCAATATTCGAAATGGCCAGGTCTTTGACGAAAACTTCCTGATGATGGTTGCCACTGTTGCCGCATTCGGCATACAGGAATTTTCCGAGGCTGTGGCGGTGATGCTGTTCTATCAGGTGGGGGAGTGGTTCCAGGTATACGCTGTTGGAAAGTCACGAAAGTCCATTTCCGATATGATGGATATTTGCCCGGAATATGCCAATATTGAAAAGGATGGTGTCCTTGAGCAGGTGGACCCCGATGATGTGGAAATCGATCAAGTCATTGTGGTGAAGCCCGGGGAAAGGATTCCTCTTGACGGTGTTGTTGTGGAGGGTTCGTCTTTTGTTGATACGGTGGCACTTACCGGAGAATCTGTTCCTCGCAAGGTTTGTGTCGGAGGCGAAGTTGTCAGTGGCTGTGTAAATGGCAATGGAACATTGAAAGTTCGTGTTACCAAGGCATTCGAGGATTCTACGGTTTCGCGCATTTTGGAACTGGTTGAAAATGCCAGTAGTAAGAAGGCTAAGGTTGAAAATTTCATTACCCGATTTGCCAGGGTCTATACGCCTATTGTAACGGGCCTTGCTGTTCTGCTCGCTGTCGTTCCTACTGTATTATTGGGAGAGCCCGCTGGCATGTGGGTGGAACGAGCCTGTATCTTCCTGGTGATTTCCTGCCCTTGTGCGTTGGTGATATCCGTTCCGCTGGGCTTTTTCGGTGGCATTGGGGCTTCATCGAAACTTGGCGTCTTGGTAAAGGGCAGTAACTATCTGGAGTTGATTTCTGAAGTCAGGACCATCGTCTTCGACAAGACGGGTACGCTTACAAAAGGTCAGTTCAAGGTTTCGGAAGTAAAACCTGCAAAGAATATCTCGAGGGAATCTTTGCTGGAAATTGCAGCACTGGGGGAGTCCTGCTCAAATCATCCTATTGCCAGTTCAATCCGTGAAGCTTACGGCAAGACCTTGGATATGAACCGTGTTACCGCCGGGGAGGAAATTTCCGGTCAGGGTATAAGAATCTGTGTAGACGGAGTGGAAACCTTTCTTGGTAATGAAAAGCTGATGGCATCCCAGGATGTAAACGTACCGAGGGAGATTTCCGATGGAGCTGTCGGTAGCACGGTGGTATACATCTCCCAGGCGGGCGAGTTTCTTGGGGCGATCCTTATTGCAGATGTCATCAAGGATGGAGCTTCTGATGCAATTCGTAGTCTGAAATCTGCCGGTGTGGAAAAGTGCGTCATGCTGAGTGGTGACCGCAGGGCCGCCGCCGAGGCTGTGGCCAGTATGCTTGGACTTGACGAAGTCCGTTCAGAGCTCTTGCCTGCAGACAAGGTAGCCTGTGTGGAGGAACTTTTGGCACGTCAGACTTCCGGTAAGCTAGCCTTCGTAGGCGATGGCATTAACGATGCTCCGGTACTTTCCCGTGTGGATGTTGGCATTGCCATGGGTAGCATGGGTTCCGATGCCGCCATCGAGGCTGCGGATATTGTCATCATGGATGATAATCTGGGCAAGATTCCCGCGGTCATTCGCCTGGCACGCCGTACCATGGGTATTGTCCGTCAGAACATCGCCTTTGCCATCGGTGTCAAGATATTGATCATGGTTCTCGGTGCCGTAGGCATTGCGAATATGTGGATGGCCGTCTTTGGCGATGTGGGAGTTGCTGTCCTTGCCATCCTCAATGCCATGAGAACTCTGCGCTTTAAATGACTATCTCTATACTGAAAAAGGAGCCGGCTATTGTGCCGGTTTTTCATTAAAAACGAGCCTTGGCAAACAAAATATTTCCTATGGTAATAATTTTTATATAAGTTTGACAATGGATAATCAAAAGGAGATTTTTTATGATCTTGGGAATTGTTGTCGCTGTAATCGTCGTTATTGCAGTTGCCGTAGCTAGTATGTACAATGGTTTGGTAAAGCTTCGCAACAATCGCGAAAATGCCTTTGCCAATATCGATGTTCAGTTGAAGCAGCGCTTCGATCTTATTCCTCAGTTGGTGGCTTCCGTGAAGGGGTATGCCGCCCACGAAAAGGAAACCCTTGAAAAGGTCATTGCAGCTCGTAACTCTGGCATGGGTGCCGCAACTGTCGATGAAAAGGTGGCTGCAGACAAGGCTCTGTCCGGTGCTTTGGCTGGCCTTCGCGTGACCTTGGAAGCCTATCCCGAACTGAAGGCGAACCAGAACTTCCTCCAGCTTCAGGGTGAACTCTCTGATATCGAGAACAAGCTGGCTGCCGCTCGCCGCTTCTTCAATTCCACCACAAAGGAACTGAACAACGCCTGCGAAGTTTTCCCCAGCAATATCATTGCAGGCATGTTCGGTTTTAAGCGTGCTGCCATGTACGAGGCCACCGAAAATCGCGAAACCCTGAATAAGGCTCCCGAAGTAAAGTTTTAGCCATCAGCTTTGAGTATTGAGCTATGAGAATGAAACTCTCGTAGCTCACAACTCATGGCTCACCGCTCATAGCGCTATGAAATACGTCGGAATGCAGACCCAGATCTGGCGGAATAACAGGAACACTGTTATTCTGCTTTGCCTGTATCCTGTCATTATCTTTGCCATGGTGTGGGCGTTTATTTTCGTTCTCGATTACTTTGGCGTATTTTGCGTTTTCATGCCGCAATCGCTTGTCAGTTTGACAAAGGCGGTGACAATCGGCGACGTTTGTCGCGAGACGGGTGTGTCGTATGGATCGCACTGGCCCGTGGTATGGGGCGTTTTTTTCAAGGTCCTGCCCGCCGTTGCTGTTATAGTCGGAACGTGGTTTACCCTTGCCTATTGTAGCAATGTGGCGATCATTCGGCGAGTGACCCATGCGAAGCCTCTTGAACGCAAGGAAAATCTTCGTATCTACAATATCGTAGAGAACCTGTGCATTGCAGGGGGCATTGAGATGCCTCAAATCAATATTGTAGAAGATGCGAACATGAATGCCTTCGCTAGCGGTATTGATGTAAAGACCTTTACCATTACCTTGACTACAGGGCTCATAGACGGTCTGGACGATTCCGAATTGGCCGCTGTGGTAGGGCACGAACTGACTCACATCAAGAATCGTGACACCCGCCTGATGGTGGTGTGCATCGTCTTCGTAGGGCTCGTCTCTATCATTCAAAAGATTTTTATCGAGATTATCAAGGGCATGCTCCGCGGTTCTCGTTCCCGCAGCAGTCGAAAGGGAAAGGGTGGCGGCGGCATTCTCATAATCATGTTTTTTGCTGTCGTTGGGGTCGTTATTTCCACTGTCGCCTATTTCTTCAGTTTTGTCAACCGATTGGCAATTTCCCGCAAGCGAGAGTACGTGGCGGATGCTGGTGCTGCCGAACTTTGCGGTGATCCCTTGGCGTTGGCGAGTGCGCTTACAAAGATTTCCTTGTCGCCGGGACTGTCCCAGATTCAGCGAAAAGATGTGGCGCAGCTTTACATTATCAATCCCGACGAGGAAGATGATAACGTTATCGGCATGAGCCTAACAAAAAAAATCGATTCCGTGTTCTGGACTCATCCCGATACTCCTGAACGAATCAAGCTTTTGCGGCAGTTCTAGCCAGTTCCCTACATTAAAATTTGCGTAAGGAAAAACCGCGGTTTCATGCCGCGGTTTTTAATTTTACAAACTTGTTTCTTTACTTGGTTTCCTGGGTCTTTTCTGACGCAGCAGGCTCTGCAGGCTTTTCTGCGGAGGGGTCTGGCTTTCCGTTTCTCTGCCTCTTGATGGCCTTCAGCTGATCAAGGCGTTCTGCGAAAAGCTTTTCCCTTCCGTAAGGCTTGGGCTTGTAAAGTTCAAGGCCTTCAAGCTGCTTGGGCAGATGCTCCTGTGCGGAATAGCCGCCGGGGGAGTCGTGGTCGTACTCGTAGCCGTTGCCGTAGCCAAGCTGCTTGCCTACGCGGGTTACGGAATTGCGGAAAGCGCGGGGCACAGGGAGCGTGCCTGTCTGGCGGATGACTTCGTCTGCAGTCATGCCGGCAACTTCAAGGCTGTTGCTCTTGGGGGCGAGAGCGAGGTACACGGCCAGTTCGTCCAATGCAATAAGGCCCTCGGGATTACCCAGAAAATCAAAAGCTTCGCGGGCGCTTGTGGCCAGCAACAATGCGTTAGGATCTGCAAGGCCTACGTCTTCCATGCTCATGCGGATCATGCGACGCAATAGGTAACGCGGGTCCTCGCCGCCTTGAAGCATACGGTGCAGCCAGTACACGGCGGCGTCCGGGTCGGAACCACGCACAGACTTGTGCAGTGCGGAAATCAGGTTGTAATGTTCTTCGCCGCTCTTGTCGTAACGCAGGGGCTTCTTGTACTGGAATTCTTCCAGAAGCTTTTCGTCAATGACCTTGCGGCCGCCCAGGTTTCCGCCGATCCATTCCAGCTGATTCAGCAGGAATCGAGCGTCCCCTTCGGACTGTGCAATCAGCTTGTCGACTACGGCTTCTTCCACCTCTACGTCTTTCAGCTGGAGACCGCGGGGGTGTTCCTTCAGGGCACTGAAAATTAAAGTGCGCAGGTCTTCCTTGCTTAGGGGTGCAAACAGAATCAGCTGGCAGCGGCTAAGCAAAGCGCCGTTCACTTCAAAGCCCGGGTTTTCGGTAGTGGCGCCGATAAGCGTTACGGTACCGTCTTCCACGGCGCCCAGCAATGCGTCTTGTTGGCCCTTGTTAAAGCGGTGAATTTCGTCGATGAAGAGAATCGTGTCCTGGAACATGGCCTTCATCTTGCGGGCGTCAGCCAGAACTTCCTTCACTTCCTTGACGCCGCTGGAAACCGCGGACAACGCCACAAAGGCCTTGCGGGTCTTTTGCTTGATTACGTGGGCGAGACTTGTCTTGCCGCAGCCCGGAGGGCCCCAGAAAATCATGCTGGGGACAGTGTCGTTCTCAAGGCTTTTGCGCAGCAGACTCTGGGCACCGAGAATCTTGTTCTGTCCAAGAAACTCATCCAGGTTCTGGGGGCGTAAACGTTCTGCTAAGGGCTGGTCCATGACAATTACGAATTATGAGTTACGAATTACGAGAGGTTGCGACAATTTGGATTCACTGTTTTTTAGAACTGTGGCGTTTGGGCAGTTCAAATTTTAGTGAGTATTTGGTGAACTACTTTGCGTCGGTGGGGAAGAACACGGCGATCTTTGCAGGCAGTTCCCTGGTGGGGCGCCCGGCCTTGGTAAAGCAGTGCAAGGTGGTGCCCACGGTGCAAAGTTTGCCATCTACGGAAAGCTCGTACTTGAAGCGGTAACGGAGCTTGTCTTCCTTGACCAAGGTGGTCTTGATATCCACGAATTCGCCATAGTGGGTGGGGGCCTTGTACTGCACGCCCAGTTCCAAGACGGGGCAGGCGAAACCTTCTTTTTCCATGTCGGCGTAGCTTGCGCCAGCGGTACGGAAAAACTCGGTACGAGCCTGTTCAAACCATACGGCATAAACGGAATGATGGACAATGCCCATCTGGTCGGTTTCGGCATAACGCACTTCGATTCGTGCTGTGTATTCGTAGCTACAAGTTTCCATACTTATCCCTTGGGCGAGCTTTGTTGCCAAGCCGTTTCATACGACACATTTACTGCACAAAATGTAACTATAAAGGTAGGCTATGTCAAGCCAAGTTGTATTGCTGAATGATGATTGTTTAGTTGCTATTAGAAAGCTGCGGGGCCTAACGCAAAAGCAGGGCGGAACTGCTCTTGACGCAAATGCGAGACTGCGCCTCTTTTACAGCGCCTTGATTTCTTCGGGAGTGAGGCCTGTTCGCTTAGAAATGATTTCCAGAGGAACTCCATCATCACGGAAACCCTTGGCAAGTTCGCGCTTTTCTTCCTTGCGAGCTTCATCGCGTTCCTCTTCAAGCATTGCTT
>JAKSIF010000014.1 GCA_024398965.1 Fibrobacter sp.
GAAAACGGCGGTTGCGGCATTATCGCAAACCCCAACTGCACCACCATTATGATGGTCGTAGTCTTGAATCCCATCGAAAAGATTTCCCACATCAAGAAGATTCGCGTTTCTTCTTACCAGAGCGCAAGCGGTGCTGGCGCAGTTGCCATGGAAGAACTCCAGCAGCAGTACAAGGACATTATTGAAACCGGTTCCACAACCCATATCAAGAAGTTCCCCTTCCAGCTGGCATACAATGTCATTCCGCAGATCGACAAGATGACTGAAAATGACTACACCAAGGAAGAAATGAAGATGTTCAACGAAACCCGCAAGATCATGCACTCTGATGTTCGCACCAGCGCAACTTGCGTACGCGTTAGCTCTCTCCGTTCTCACTCCGAATCCGTCTGGTTCGAAACCGAAAAGCCGGTCTCTGTCGAAGAAATCCGCGCAGTTCTCAAGAACGCTCCGGGCGTGTTCCTGAAGGACGATCCGCAGAACTACATCTACCCCATGCCGCTGGAAAGCGCAGGTCACGACGACGTTTACGTTGGCCGTATCCGTAAGGACTTGGCAGACGATTGCGGCAACACCCTGTGGCTCACCGGCGACCAGATCCGTAAGGGCGCAGCTCTCAACGCCGTTCAGATCGCTGAGCTCCTCTAAGATTGGTTCAATCTGTTATCGTAAGCACAAACTCTCGATAAGCAAAAAGACCTCGCAAATGCGAGGTCTTTGCTTTTTATTCGCTTCTAGAATTACGTTCCTAGAATTATCGTACGTTCACCACACGGGTCTGGTTTGCAACACGAAGAACGAAGCTGCCAGATTGCGGCACATTCAGGTTCATCACAGACGATTCAATTCTGCCTATAGAAATCACTCGTCCCTGCATATCCATCAAAGCGACTCGTTGTCCAACAGGGCCGTTAACGATTTGAACCATTCCATCAAAGACATTTACATCAAAGGACTGCAAACGTAATAGATTCAGGGCAACAACCGTTGTAGAAGAACTGCTACCCACGTTGCCGCTGGAACTGGAGCCGGCGACAGAACTACTGGATTCAACGGAACTACTGGATTTAGCAGAGCTGCTGGATTCGACAGCATCTTCGCTGGAGCTGGATTCAACTTTGGAACTAGAACTTTCCTGCAGATCGCTACTGGAACTGGATTCTTCCTCGTTACTGCTTGAACCAATGGGAGCAAGTGACATCAGCAAGGCAAGATTCTTGTCGGAATCAGACTCGTTCAACTTGGGATAGGAATCCGTAGGCTTCTGCCCCCATACGGAGCCATCAAAGCCCTCTCCTTCATAATCATGGAGCTTCTTGGCCAAGGAGCCATCCTCAAATTCAGAAACAGCAGCAGCCTTAGCCAAGGTATCCATTACAGGGCCATCCACATAGTAGGAGTTTTCCATGGACACCAGACTCGTATAAATACGGCCAAACAGAGCTCCGGTCAATTCATCTCCTGTCACAGAGCCCTTGTTGTAGGAATTGATAACAATGTTGGTATCTGCGCCACGACCAAGGAAACCTCCAATTGTCGACTTTCCTGAGACATCCCCTACATTGTAGGAATTTACAATTCGGATATACTCAATGGCCATGCCAACAAGGCCGCCCATTTGACCAAGGCCTGTAACAGGGCCCTCGTTATAGGAATCCATGATCGATATGGAGCCTCTAAGTTCACGGTCAAGGCCCACCAGGCCGCCACCATCATAGTCGCAGTTGATTACACCTGAATTATGGGAATTGACCACAAACACATGAGTTTCATCGTTACTTCCGACAAAGCCTCCACAAGCCTTGACGCCTTCCACGGTAGCTTCGTTATAGGAATTGGAGATCACGATATAGGACTTTTGGGCGTCACCAATAAAGCCGGCCACATTGTACGTGCCCTTGAAATAAGAATCCTTGATACCAAGGCCATCGATCAAGACAGGATTCGAAGGGGATCCTCCGCCCACGAAGTTAATGAAGCTGGTTCCATATAGGCCAGAGATAGAATGACCATTGCCGTAGATCTTTCCTCCAAAGGATCTCAAGCTAGGCCAGGAAACAAAGGTCTCCTTCTTGTCTTCATTAAGCTTTCCGTCAACCAGGACCTGCTCATTCAACACAATGTCCGCAGAGAGGCTACCGCAAGCAAATTCATTTTGTTCTATGCCTTCGGTACCATTGACAATGGCCGCAAACATGAACAATTCATCCTCGCTGGATATGTCGTAACAGTCGTCAACCAGCGTAGGAATATGCCACCACTTGCTATAGTAGGTCGCCTCGCCCTTGACAGTATCCGCAACCCTAGTCACAGGGCTGCCTTCATAGGCATCATTGTCGTACCATCCCTTGAATACATAGCCATTTCGTACAGGAACCGGCAAGTCAAGGGCAATGCCCTCTGCATACTCATCTGCATATAGAGTCTTGTCACCATCGTAGGTTACCAATACAAGCTTGGAGAACTTGACATCCAAATTGGAAATAACTCCACTGAGGACCGGATGATTATCCACCCCGACATTCTGCCCCCAAACGCTGCCATCAAAGGATTCGCTCTTATAGTCATGAAGCAGCTTTGCTACAGTTCCATTTCTAAGTTGGCTTGGAGTGACATAGGAAACTTTATCCGACTTCATTAGGTAATCATTTTCAGAAGGAATCGCATAGGAATTCGTTATTGTAGAAGCCTCATCATATTCACAGCCCAACCTTGAACTCATGATGAAGGAATTTTCAACAATATTCTTCCCACTGGTACTACCGAAGATATAGGACTTGTCTTCACCGATATCAATGTCGCAGTAAGAGTTTCTTATATGCAAGTCGCCCTTGCCTCTCCTGATAAAGCAGGACAAATCATAACCGATATTCTTGCCCTCAAAATAGGATTCCACAATAGTAATATCGGAACTTGCGGATTCTTCAACAAATCCTGCAGCATCTCCGCGTCCATCAAATAAACCATCCACATGGGTTCCCTTAATCAATAGAGAACCGGAGTCTGACTTGACCTGACAAATCAGACCAGCTTTGTTATGAACGCTTCTAAAATAGGAGTCCTCGATTCCAAGATTCAGGATCTTTGTGGTATCGGTCTCACTGGTATTGTAAACAGACTCAAAGAAGCCTAGGTATTCATCTTCCCATCGTGAATAGGTTTCGTAACCATTCATGTACAGGCCATAAATTGTATGGCCGTCGCCATCAAAAATTCCCTTGAAGTTCCTTATGCCACGCCAGGAAAGATGACTACCGGAACTCAGTTCATACTTGCCGCCAAGAAGATTCTCATTGACGACAATATCTTCGGTCAGCTTACCGCACAATGTTCCAGTGATTCTTGTGGAATCAATGACGGAGGCATGGGCCTCAAAGGCAAATCCATAAAGTTCATTCACGGAACCAATCTGGAAGCAACCATCCTTCAATTCCGGAATCTTGGGTTCAAGGCTAATATCATCGTCATTGAAGGTGATGTTTTCCGTAAACACAGGGTGCTTATCTATGCCGACATGCTGTCCCCACATGGAGCCATCATATTCATCATCCTTGTATTCACGCAGAAGGTAGGCAACCGTTCCGTCCTCGTAATCGCTTTCCGTAACGCCGATTCCTGACGAGCCATCCTGACCAAGGGCATAGGCATTATAATACTCTACGGAGCCATAGCGGCCCACCAATCCGCCTGCGCCAAAAGCCGAAGACGTCGTCAACAGGTTAAAGCTATTGATGATCTTGACGTTGGAAGAACCATCACCAATAAGTCCGCCTCTTTCCGAGGAACCACAGCAGGAACTGCCGTTCATTGAAGCCGTATTGTAGGAGTTGGCAATAAGGGTTCCACTTTCCGCCTTACCAACAAGTCCACCAATTCCAACACGACCGTAAACAGAGCCCTCGTTATAGGATTCTTCAATCTTTACTCCATAAAGGGTGCAGCCAGCGATACCTCCACCACCGATGCCTCCTTCCACAGAGCCTTTCTTGCTATAGACGTGAAGAATATCCGTAGACTCAGCAGAACCTACAATCGCGCCTGCGCAGCGCTCACCCTTGAACATATAATCCAACAGGCCAAGATCTTTTACGACGGATTTCTTTCCTTTCATAGAAACGGTGCTGCCAATAAAGCCTACGTTTTCGCCCTTGGAAGAAAGAGTGTTATAGTACAGACCAGAGATAGTTTTTCCGTTTCCATCGAAGGTTCCAAGGAATTTCTGTATGGGGAACCAGCGGGTCCATCCACCTACGGTATCCACGGCAATGTCATCGGTCAGCTTGGCACAGAATTCAGTGTAATCGTCGTAGGACATCGTCTGAATCACATTTGTCTGACGTACGATTTCTGCAAAGCCGTACAATTCCTCCACCGTCCCTATTTCGTAGCAACCGTCAACCACTTCAGGAATCTTTCCCCACATGGCGTAAAGGTCAAGATCTCCCGTTGTACTTCTGATAATCTTGTCCAGGGTATCACCCTTAAGCCCTTCTTTCGTAAACCACTTGATAAACAGATAGCCATCACGTTCAGGAACAGGAAGCTGGACTATAGACGATTCCACATAATGGTCCGGATAATCCTCCGCATGGTCCACATTGTGGAATGCCAGGCTAGAAACCACACTTTTGCCTGCATAATTTTTTATTTCATCGCTAAATACGGGATGCTTATCCACGCCCACATTCTGTCCCCAGCCCTTACCTCTCATGTTATAACGAAGCAAGGCGGCAATCGTTCCGTTTTCCAATTCCTCCATGGTCATGGTTGTTGAATGTGCCCCGGTATAAATATTACAACCCGGTCTTTCGAAAATATTTTCGTATGTATAACCGCGATAACTGGCGCCGATATTGACTACGTCGCAGTTTTCCTTATTTCTATCTAGGGGACCTGCGTTGTAAGCGTTTCTGATGTTGAGATAAGTATCAACGCTCCCCATTTCAGCCATAATTCCTTTGGCATTTATATAGGAAAGAATTAAGCCCATATTATACACATTCTCAATGGCCATGTAACCCGATTCAAATCGACCCACAAGGCCTGCTGCGTAATATTTGCCCAGAATATAGGAGTCCTCAAGCCCCACATTGGCAATGACAATGGAGTCTCCTTCCTCACCACCCTTTACCGTACTGAAAAGAGCGGCATATTCAAACGAATCATCATTGAAGTACAAACCGGAAATAGTATGGAACTGTCCATCGAATTTTCCGCTAAAACCGACCATGGGAGTCCAGGGAACAAAATTGCTTCCATCCCCATTCAAGGTGTCATTAGCAAGAACATTCTGGTTCACCACGATATTCGCGGTAAGCTTACCGCAGGCGTCGGACTCAAGTTTAAATGCGTCAGAGCCATTGACTACAGCGGCAAAGCCATACAGCTCGGCAGCGGAACCAATCTGGTAACAACCGTCAACCTTCTTAGGGATGACCGGCGAAATGGATGCAGCCCCAGCCAACACAGCAGCAGCGGCAAGTATGAGCGTTATTTTCTTCAAAATCATATGTAACCCCCAAAAAATTTCTTTATCCCAGTTCTTCTGGGTTCAGGCACTTAAGCTCATCAATGACGAACTTGCCATCCTTACGGATCAGGACATCGTCGAACCAGATTTCACCGCCACCGTATTCGGGACGCATGATCAGAACCAAGTCCCAATGGATTGCAGACACATTTCCATTAGGAGCGTCTTCGTAGCAGCGGCCCGGAGTAAAGTGGATGGAGCCAGCGATCTTTTCGTCGAAAAGAATGTCGCACATGGCGCTGTTCACGTAGGGATTGAAACCGATGGCGAACTCGCCCACATAGCGGGCACCTTCGTCCGTATTGAACAAAGCGTTCAAGGCCTCGTTGGAGCCGGTTTCGCAGGAGGCGTTCACAATGGCGCCGTCCTTGAATTCCAGGCGAACGTTACCGAACTGCTTGCCATCGTAAAGGGACGGAGTGTTATACTGAATCACGCCGTTAACGCTATTGCGGACAGGAGCAGTATACACTTCCCCATCGGGAATATTCATGTTACCGCAGCAAGGCACAGCGCCGATACCCTTGATGCTGAATGTCAAATCCGTTCCCTTGGAAACCAGGCGCACCTTGTCGGTACGGTTCATCAGGTCCACAAGGTTCTGGGCGGCCTTTGCCATCTTGGGATAGTCTGCCAGGCAAGCTTCAAAGTAGAAGTCCTCGAAGGCCTCGGTACTCATCTTGGCGGCCTGAGCCATGGAAGGATTGGGCCAGCGAAGCACACACCAGCGGGTCTTATTCACGCGATAGTCCAGAACAGCCTGGTTAGCCAAGCGGTACTTCTTCATCTGCGGGCCAGGAATGTCGCAATTTTCCATGGCGTTTTCAGCAGCACGAATGGAAATGTAGCACTGCATCTTCTGCATTTCAGCCATGGCCAAGTCAGCAGAAACCTTCATCTGTTCTTCCGTAGCAGACTTTATCATTTCACGACGTACACGACCATTGTAGTTATGAACGAAAGCGTTTCCGCCGGCCTTTGCGACAGCCTTGACCAATTCCGTGCTCAGTTCGTCGGGAGTATCAGTGGTTTCAATAAGGATATTTTCGCCAGCCTTAAGAGCGATGGCGTTGTTAATCAAATTTTCAGCAAGTTTTGTAATGCGAGGATCTTTCATAGGCTTAAATATAAAAAAGCCGATAGTCTCGCGACTACCGGCAAAAAATTTTCAATCCATACACAAACAATTTTTCTATTCGGAGAAAGTAAAGGGAACCGTCACGGTAGTGTTACCAGATTTCACCTTGTTAAATGTCCAGCGGCCTACGGTATTCTTGACTTCGTTATCGAATTCCCCGTATCCCGTCGTAGACGAAACTATGGCTATGCTGACAATCTCACCACCCGGAGCAATGGTAAACTTTAATGTCACCTTGCCCTGGAAACCAGGATTCTTCTTAAGGTACTTGTTATACACATGTCGAAGCCCCGGAGTACGCGTACGGATCACCTTCATGATATCCGATGCTGAGCGAGCCGAGTTGGCAGAACTCATATCGATATCTGTCGGCGAAGGAGGAGTCAGACGCCCCTTAAGCGCCTTGGTCGCAATGGAACCGGCTGCATTACCGATCAAGTTGGTGAACGCATCGTCAATACCACCGCTACCACCGGCGAACTGACCTTCATTGAAGCCTCCATTCACCTTACCTCGGACCTCGCCAATCTTGGTCTTTCCCGTAGTCTGGAGACCATTGGTGTGCTTGAGCACCTTGTCGATATCCTTGGCAAACTGCTGATTTTTCATGAGATCATAGGCCATGGCGCTTGCGTTGTTCGTCTGGGCGGTAATCATCTTGATGATTCCGCGATTTAATGGTGCACGAGGATTTCCCTTGCCAGAGTTTTTTCCACCGCCACCAGGTCTTTTACGTTGTATTTCCTGTTGTTGGTTTTTCTTTTGTTGTTTAGGCGTCTCCTTTTTTTCTTCTTTCTTGTTCAATATGCTTACGGTGGCCTTCAGTTCTTCATTAGGTAATTTGTCAAAAATGACATCGTCAATCACCCTTTCGTATGCCGCAGCCCAGAAGCACAGAGACAGTGCCACAAGAAAGGAAACTCCAGCAATGGAGCCCATCTTCTTATCTGAATCGGGCATGAGTGATGCGATGAATTCATTTACGGTTTTATCTTGCAGGTTTTTCATGATTTTATCCTACCTTTCCTTTTTACGGATTTATTGTTTTATGGGAAATAATGAATATGATTTTCAGACAATACGAGGACAGCTGTTCTTAGGAGAACATTCAAGCCCAGGAAGGCAAAAGAGGAACAGGACTTGCAAGGGCAAGCCATTCACTCAACTCATTACATTTTAGCGGGAGGACAAATAGACCAGTTCATGTCGCCTGTGTTTCAGGTCGTGACCAGCTAGTAGACAACTTCATTTCTTTGATTATCGGTTCGGAAAAGTCCAAGTAGATTCGGTCGTTTCACTCGCCTCAATCACAAATTACTTTATTCAGAATTCCCGTTCAATGACCGCTCCTTTACTCGGCATCAGAACAAGACTCTCATCTACAATTTTGAAACTATAAAGATTTTTTTCCGCGGAATCGGCAGAAACCGTAAAGAAAATTTTGTGCTTCGGAATGTAAAAATATCGGTGTTCAGCCGAGCCCTTGTAGTTGCTGGAGCCAGGACTGATTTTCATGTTTTGAGAACCTTATGAACTTTACATTTCAAGGGGTAAAATCTATTCCAAATTAGAGTGAAATTAAGGCATAACCTTGATTAAAGTAGGTAGCAACATCCATGGGAGTTATTTATATTTTGGGCATTATGAAGCTTTTATCTACCCCTCCCGATTTGAATCGTATTGCGCGCCCCAACTGGATTGAAATCAATCTCGACGCTCTTTGTAACAACATTCAGTTTATCCGTAGCCAGATTCCTGCCAACACCAAGATCCTTCTGCCCGTAAAGGCGGACTCCTACGGCCATGGCAGCCTAGCCTGCTCCTTTGCAGCCAAGTTCGGCGGAGCCGACTATCTTGGCGTGGCACACATCAGCGAAGGCATGCTACTTCGTCAGTACGGTATGGACTTGCCCATCTTGGTTCTTGGCCCCTGCACTCCCGCGGACTTCGCCTACTTTGTGGAGTTCCAGCTGACTGCAGCCATTACGGACATCCGTACAGCCATGGCTTTCGACCAGTTCCTCCGTGACAACGACTGCACCTGCAAGGCCCACTTGGCAATTGACTCCGGCATGAACCGCTACGGTTTTGACGCCGAAGACTTCAACAACATTCGTGCCGCCTTGAGCCTTAAGAATCTGCAGTTCGAAGGTATGTTCACGCACCTGGCCACAGCAGACATGCCGGGCAATCCCAAGACTGAGATCCAGATCCAGCGATTCACCCGACTGGTGGACGTTCTGGAAGCCGAAGGCCTTCGTCCGGAAATCTGCCACTGTTCCAGTTCCGCAGGAACCTTGACTCATCCCGAAAGCCATTTCGACATGGTCCGTCCGGGTCTCGCCCTCTATGGCTACAACCCCATGGGCGCCACCCCCTCTCCCTGGCCCATCAAGCCGGTAATGCGAATCAAGTCTACCATCCGACACATTCACGACGTCAAGCCCGGCGAAACCGTAAGCTATGGCGGCTACTGGATGGCCCAGCAGACCTCCCGCGTTGCAACCATCGCCATCGGCTACGGCGACGGTTACCTCCGCGGTGAATACAACAAGGGTTTTGTATCCATCCGTGGCCAGCTCTGCCCCATCCTGGGTCGTGTCTGCATGGACGCTGCCATGGTGGACGTGAGCCACATCCCCGACGTTCAGGTTGGCGAAACGGTTGACGTTGTGAACGGTGAACTGGACTTCAGAATCTCCATGGAAAGCGTGGCCGACGACCACCACACCATCCCCTACGAGCTGACAAGCCGCGTAGCCCGACGTCTGTACCGCAAGTACTACTGGAAGAACCGTCTTGTCCGCTGGGACTACCTGCGACAGGAATTCGGAGTACAGGATTTCACGGAATTCCCTCTGAGAAAGTAAGTTCCGCAAGATATTGCAAGCCCCGACAAAATCGGGGCTTTTTCATTTTATTTTATCTATATTCAAATCATGGATTTTAACGACTCAAAATTCACAACCGTAATCCACAGGAACCTGTGGGGACAATGGACGTTCGTTTTTGAAAAGTCCAAGTTGTGCAATTTGAGTTATAGCGCCGCAGACGACACGAACAGTGTAAAGCCCAGTACGGTTCACGCTTGCGTCTACTCCGGCCCCGATGTGGAATCCAAGTTACCGCCTTCTACAGCAAGGACCTACCGAAAAGTCATTCAGCAACTGAATCTGTACCTCGCAGGCAAACTCCGGGAATTCGACATTCCCTGCAAACTGTACGGCACCGAATTCCAAGTCAAGGTCTGGGAATCGCTACAGACCATTCCCTTCGGCGAAACTCGATCCTACAAGGAAATCGCAGAACAGATTGGCAGTCCAAAGGCTGTCCGTGCCGTAGGCAGCGCACTCCACGTCAATCCCATTCCCTTCATCTATCCTTGTCACCGCGTCATCGGCAAAGGCGGTACCCTGGTGGGTTTCGGACTCGGTCTAGATATGAAAAGACGCCTCCTGGTCATAGAAGGCGCCATTCCTCAAGAAATGAATTTGGAATAAAAAAGGGGCCAAATAGGTCCCTCTATATTTTAGTCCTTGTCGTCAAAGGCCTCAGCTTCTTCAGGCTCTTCCACGATCCAGTCACGGATGTGCTTTGCAAGATCCTTCTGGCCATCCTTTTCTGCTGCATCAGCAAGTTCGCCCAGTTCATCGGCATCCATGGTAGTCAAATCGTTTTCAAAGCGATCCACATAGGCAGAGAGCTGGTCATAACGTTTCATACCGGCAAGCAGCTGCATGAATTCCATGTCGCAGGAGTTTCCACTACGGAACTTTTCATGTTCCTGCAGAAGCTGGGCAGCCTCCCCTTCACTAACAACGGAACAGAGACGTCCTAGGTTGATAATCTTCGGGAAGGTTTCGTAAAGGCGACGGGCAATCTTGATGCAGTCTGACTTGCGTCCTTCCTTGTCGGCAATGGCAGCCTGCAAGTCAAGGAAGGCTTCCTCGTCTTCGTTGCCCGGATTCTTCACGTCGTTCATCCACTGCTTTGCAAGCACCAGGTCACCGGCCATGAAGTAGGCGTTGGCAATATCAATAATGGTTGCATTGCTCTTGTCCGGATCCTTCAAGAGAGCAGCCTTGGCGTAGTTGGTTGAATCCTTGATGGAATCAGCCATATCGCAAATAGCATCCAGCACGTCTTCGCGGTTTTCTGCAGCAAACTGTTCTTCCTGAGAGAGAAGCTCATTCAGCAACTGCTGGGCACGTTCTGCAGGCATGATTTCATCCAGACTCAGGAACACAACGGAGCGGCCTTCGCCACCCACATGGCGCACAGCCAAATCGTGAATCAAGTCGGCAACGTAATCCTTGTCTTCGTACTGCTTGGCAATTTCAACAAAGAAGGTTCCTGCATCGTAGAACAGGCTATCCCAATATTCCTGTTCGTCTTCTTCGGCCTTGAAGGCGCAGAAATCTGCACGAAGTGTCCATACCAGAAGTTCCAGCTGGACCTTGGGATCCTTGCAATCCTCGATATCGACGAGGCCTTTGCCGATGGTTTCGTAAAGATCGTCAGGACGGTTGAGCAAACGGCTTTCTCCGCTTACAACCTGCATCAATGTTTCGCGGAGGCGATCTTCCTTACTGCGGTTGGCCTGAGCCAAAGCCGGAGACTTAAAAAACTTTTTCTTCTTTGCCATGATTAAAAATTTAGAAAACTAGAATAAAACGCGGTAAGGCAGTTCTTTCTTTTGCTTTGAGAAACGACGACCCTTCAGGTCGATGTAGTGGTCTCGAGATTTAAACACAGGCTCAGCTTTCATCCGCTTCGCAATCGCCAGCGTTGTATCCTTCGAAGTTTCTACTGAATCCACAGGCGTAACAACAGAATCCTTAGGCAGTTCAACCACTGTGGTATCGGGGATTTCGGCTGCAGAAGTATCTGGATTTTCTACAGAACTATCATCCTTCAACACAGTAAAGAAATACTGTTGAAGGGCCTTGCTATTTTCGTCAACGTCAGTCAAAAAAAGAGAATAGCCATTTTCTATTTTCTTAAATTCGCCTTTACGATCCTGTACGGTATCTCCCGTAGCCAAAACAACCCGTTGATTACACAAGGTAGAATCATTTTTATCGACAGCAAGAATAAACTCTGTCTGAACGAACAAATCTCCAGAACTATTTTTTGTCCATTTCCTGGTGAACAAGGTATCGTTCCTTGTAATCAATTCCTCACGATCGAAAAGAGAACTCGCAGATTCATCCGGTAAAAATTCAATGACAAGATTTTCACCGAAAAACAAGCCTCTGCTATTTACGAAACTTTTTCCATCGGTATATCGAGTATGATTAACAACCGTGGTATCGCCATTCAGCTCCTTTGACAAAAGGATTTCAAAGCCTGTTTTCTTCAGCTCACTTTCTTTTTCTACATAAAAAGGAACAACCGAGCTCATTGCAGACGATCCATCAGAAAGAATTCTTATTCCACTGTAAGATTCAAGGTAAGGTCCGTTCCACAAAAAATTATAGGTCGTTCCAGAAACACCATCTCGATTCACGGATTTATTACTATCGAGACGAACGGATTCATCTAGAGAGAACAACATCTGTTCTGTAATATTCACCAATCTTACGGCATCGATGCAGTTAAAAGCACTAGCAATTCCGACGAAACCTAAGACAGCGAGAGATAAAATTTTATTCATCATAGCCTCCACCCTTAAATCTAACAACTAAGATTCCCTTAACCTAGTTATCAATCATCAAAGTCACTGATTTTTTCTGGCTTTACGCAGCTGAATTTGTCTAGCCTTTCGGCGATCCTTGCGACGGCGGCGGCGTATCCTGTTACGGGCGGCATTCATTTCAGATACTTGATGGAGAACGTCCATAATGCGTTCCTTGGCAAAAGCATTATTCAACTTCTTACGGGTAACGTAATCCAACAGGCAAACGCAAATCAGAAGACAACTCACAAACACAGCCAATGCAACAGGCCAGAGAATCACAGGAAAATGAGCCGCAATCAATCCAAAAGTAGGAGGCATTATAATGGACCCCACATAAGAGTCCGCCATTTGTATACCAATGGCTCGCCCCGAAAGATTTTCCCCAAAACGGGCCGGAGTCGCGTGAATTAAGGATGGATAAACAGGGGCTCAGCCAAATCGTGAATCAAGTCGGCAACGTAATCCTTGTCTTCGTAGTCCTTGGCAATTTCAACAAAGAAGGTTCCTGCATCGTAGAACAGGCTATCCCAATATTCCTGTTCGTCTTCTTCGGCCTTGAAGGCGCAGAAATCTGCACGAAGTGTCCATACCAGAAGTTCCAGCTGGACCTTGGGATCCTTGCAATCCTCGATATCGACGAGGCCTTTGCCGATGGTTTCGTAAAGATCGTCAGGACGGTTGAGCAAACGGCTTTCTCCGCTTACAACCTACATCAATGTTTCGCGGAGGCGATCTTCCTTACTGCGGTTGGACTGAGCCAAAGCCGGAGACTTAAAAAACTTTTTCTTCTTTGCCACAACCTCAAATCTAGCAAAAAAAATACGCAGCAATCACCAATCTTCAACCACAAACTTTTTTTATTTCTCTATATTTGATGAATAAATGTAACGGGGGTTATAATGAAAAAGTTTTTTTGTTTTGGAATACTTCTACAAGCACTGTTCCTGTTTGCCGGCTGCGATGACGATGGATCATCCAGTGTCTTTTCTGCTCAAGATGAAATAAGCAAGGATGACGACAAAGGCAGCAGTTCTTCAGGCAAGAGCAGTTCTTCAGGCAAGAGCAGTTCTTCTGACAAGAGCAGTTCTTCAGTCAAAAGCAGTTCTTCTGGCAAGAGCAGTTCCTCCAAGGCACTTCCCTACAAAGTGGACCCATCTACGGTAAAAACAGGAACATTTACCGACGAACGCGACGGTCGGAAGTACAAGTACGTCACCATCGGCAACCAGACCTGGATGGCGGAAAACTTGAATTTCAAGACAGAGAACGGAAGTTCCTGCGCTGCAGGCGAAAAGGACAAGGATTGCAATACTTTTGGACGAATTTATTCCTGGGCAGGATTACTGGATTCCGAAAACAGCCTTTGTACCGCCATGGAAAAATGCGAATACCCCTTCCAGGGAGTCTGCCCCAACGGATGGCATATTCCTGACATCGTGGAATGGGACACCCTTGCAGTGGCGATGGGGGGCAAAAGCGAATCCTACGGGGAATCAAGATACTACGACAACATCGCCAGTCGCCTGCTTGCAAAGGAGAATTGCGAAAAAAAATACTGCGGCACAGACGAATATCACTTCTCCGTCATCACTCAAAAGGATTCCCTCACAGGGACCACAGGTTTCGCCACCTCCAGAAACTTTAACTACGAAAACATCTATTACCATGCGGGCTACACCCGAGGGGTATACGTCAGCCTATCGTCATCCAAGCTCAGCGTCTACGGAATTGACCGTCGCAACGGATCATTCGCCATCCGCTGCGTCAAAAGCGAAAACATCCCCGACCTCAAGGACCCAGCCACCATCAAGTCAAACCATAAGGGCTGCGAAGATGCCGTCTGGTCACCGAAAGTGAAGCCCTGCAGCGACAAAAAGACAGATAACTGCGAGCGTGAAGATGGCGGCATCAAGATTGGAACGCAAATTTGGAAACACGGGCCCAAGGAATCTGTAGCCGTTTATAGAGCTGCCTCCTGCGAACAGGGGTGGCATGTTCCCGACTCATTGGAATGGGAAATCCTATTCGACAACATCGGCGGAAAATGCTTTGCAGGAATGATGATGAAATCCGCCAGTGGATGGAACGAAGGAAACGGCCTAAACGCCTACGGATTCGACCTTAAGCCAACCGGATACTATGGCGTATGGGTGGATACAGAAAAGAGAAGTGCAAGCATCGACTATAGGGAACTGACCGAGCCCAAGACCTTTGCCGGTTACTTTGTCCGCAAAGGCGAAAGCAATGATTACAGAAACATCTTTGGATTCGGCCCAACCTCCAGCGTTTCCTATAAATCTATTTACCACGAAACAGGAAACCTGCTATGCGTCAAGGGCTATGTCCAGGAATTCCGCGACACAGCTCTGACCGGGAATCCCTACCTGAATCCCGATTTTAAGTATGGCGAATACACAGATCCACGAGACAATCAAGTCTACAAGACAACAGTCATTTTGAATCAAAAGTGGATGGCCGAGAACTTAAACTACGAAACGGAAAACAGCCAGTCCGACCATGCCCGATTCCATGGGCTATTCTACAACTTTGAAGAAGCCCGAACCGCATGTCCCGCAGGATGGCACCTTCCTAGCAAGACAGACTTCGACACACTGCTGTACCTAGCCGCCCCCAATAACCACTCCTACACGCTGGTTTCAAAAAGAGACCGCAATGCCAACGATTCTCTGGGCTTTTCCATGGCCTTCGTGGAAAACAACACGTCGACTGGCAATAGCTACGCGGAGTTCTGGTCTTCCGATGCAGCATCCGATACAACATCCTACGCGCTGTATTCCTATCATTATGGCGTCAGCGACACCATCCGTTTCCTACAACCCAGACAATCCCGGTATCTCTCGGTTCGCTGCCTCAACGACACTTCCGTCGCCTATGGCTACAGCGGCGACTACGGGACTCTTACCGACGAACGAGACGGGAATACCTACAAAACCCTAGAAATCAACGGAACCACATGGATGGCTGAAAACCTTAGGTTCAATTCCAAGACTAGCACATGCTCTTCACTCAGGGACGCTTGCAGAACAATAGGCAGGCACTATCCCGCCCCATTCGTTCCTGACAGCTCAGAGACCTTGTGTCCTGAAAACTGGCACGTTTCCACGACAGCAGATTGGGATAGTCTGCTCGCCTTTGTTCAAAAGAATGGCAAGGACCTGATGAGCATTTTTGGATGGCACGCCCGAGCCCATGGAACAGACAAGTACGGTTTTAACGTACTTCCGAACACCTGTTTAGAAAAGAAATACGGATACCTCGATATTTATGAAAGTAACGGAGTGGCCTGCCTAGGAGCCGTCGATGCAACCAACAATGCAAGCAGATACTACCTTACCGTCACCTCCAGGGACGGAATGAAACGTAACTTCAACTTTCAGCGTATAGATGAAGATATCGAAAAAAAATACTTCCGCTACGGAATCCGCTGCGTCAAGGATGACTAAGTTTTAATCATTTCTTTTCGCGGATACGCTTGTAAAGGCTTTCCGCCTTTTCTGTTTCACCTGCATTGGTAAACACATGGCCTACGTTCTCGGCACCGATGCGGCCCTGGGACGAGCCTGCAAGCCAAGCCTTCATATAGCATTCAAAGGCTTCGTCGTAGCGTTTCTGGTTAAAGTAGATCTGTCCCAAGTCCAGATTCAGGTCGCCCTTGCCCTTGTTATGGCGAAGGCCTTCTTCCAGCGTAAATATGGCCATCCAGGGGGATTCATTCTTCACGTACATCTGGGCTAGATAACGGCGGGCAGAAACATTCTCCGGATCCATCAGCAGGCCGTTTTCCATCTCGTTCAGTGACTGTCTGGTGGAATCCATACTGCGATAGTAATACGCCAGCGTAAAGTGAACATCGGCGCCGGCAGTGGCTGTCATCTGCAATGCATTCTGTAAGGTCTTTATGGCGTACTCATAGTCGCCAAGCTTTTCATAGACTTCGGCAAGTCCATACCAGGCATCCATGCGGTCCGGGTTCAGCTGCAGGGCACGTTCAAAGTTCTTCTGGGCCAAAGTCCAGTCACGACCCTTCATATAGCATTCAGCCAGGGCAAAATGGACATGGTCCGATTCCACACCCAATTCTACGGCACGGTTGTAGGCAGCAATGGCCTCCCCTGCATCCCCTGCCAAATAGTAGATGTCGCCCATGAGCATCCAGGCCTTTTCAAAATTCGGGAGCAGTTCCACAGTACGGCGGTAAGCTACCAAGGCCACCTGCTTACGGTCCAGCTGGACTAGGGCGTTTCCCAGGTTAAACCAGGCGAAAGGCTCGTAACGGCCTTCATCGATGGCAGCACGATAAAGAGGCACAGCCTCCTTGTACTTACCCTGGTCATAAAGTTCATTGGCCTTGAAGAAGTAATCTTCAGCCGCAAAAGAAGAAACAGCAAGGAGCAGCAGCCCCAACATCGCTACGGCTAGATTCTTCGCCTTCGGCTCAGAATGACGCAGGATTGGGTCGGAATGACACATGCAACTACTTAACAAAGCGGAACTCCTTTGTAGCCTTCTGGGCCACCGGATATCCGCCGAGCTGGGCGGGACTGAACTTCCACTGGCGTACGGCATTCAATGCTTCGGTTTCAAAGCCATAGCCCGGAGGATCCAAGGTCAAGACCTGAGTCTGGGCCACATCGCCATAAACGTCAATTACAATCAAGACCTTCACATAGCCGGAAACACCCAGACGCTTAGCGCGTTCAGGGAACTTGGGCTGAATTTCACGAAGAACGGAAGCCTGTTCATCCACTTCGCCAGCTTCGTACACCACGTTTTCCATACCGCCCGTTCCAACGGCAACTCCGTCACCGGCAGCACCACGAGCAAGGGACAAATCCATCTGGAAATTCTGGGAACGCCCTACACCCATGTTGGAAGAAATCTTGAAGGGATTGGGATTAACAATCGTACGGATAACCTTCTGCTTGACCTCGGGCTTTTTCTCGCTAACAAGAACTTCTACTTCGGTAACCGCTTCCAGCTCCTTCTCGGTCTTAACACCCTTATCAAACAGCAGGGCATTGATAACGGGGACTGCCAAGAAGAAAATCGCGCTCACCACAAAGGAAAGCACCAGCGCTATGGGATAGCGTAGATACTTAGCGACAAGATCTGTGGGAGAGAAGGTGGACATAGTTATGAGTTATGAGTTATGAGTTATGAGTTATGAGTGAAGAATGAAAGATGAAGAATGATTTAATTTTTCATATTTCATTTTGCATTTTTCATTTTCTCGTTAGGCTTTATTCCTCTTTGTTTGCGGAAATGGAAACTTTACGAACCTTGGCCAAGTTACATTCATCAAGAATATCGACCACAACCCCGTTGGGTGCATCGCGGTCGCTAACAATAATCACAGGGCGATCCGGAGCTTCGGCCATCATCTGACGCAGCACCGTATTGAGTGTCGTCAGGTTCACCTGGGTTTCGTTAATATGGATCGTTCCCTGACGGGTTACACCAATCAAGATACTTTCCTTGGCAAGATCCTTGGCTGAACTAGCCTTGGGCTTTGTCACATCCACACCAGTCTCACGGGTAAACGTAGAGGTTACTATAAAGAAAATCAAAAGGATGAACACCATGTCCAGCATCGGGGACACATCGATGCCACCAGCTTCACGGGTTCGTTTACGGATAAAACTCATTTTGTTACCTCGCTAGATCCTTCGTCGCTACGCTCCTCAGGATGACACTGTGAACGAGCCTCAGAATGACACTGGGGATGCTCAGACAGCTCAGAATGACACTCGAATTTTTCAGGATCAAACACGTAAGATTCAAATTTCAAGGCCTCACTCCAGGCGTCGTCCTCCACCTCGGCAACCTTGCCAGACAAATAGTTGTAGGCAAGCATCAAGGGGAAAGCGACTAACAGGCCAGCCTGGGTCGTCAAAAGAGCTTCGGAAATACCGTCTGCCAAAAGAACCGGGTTGCCAAAACCGAAGAGCTGAATCGTCTCAAAGGTGTGCACCATGCCAGAAACAGTACCTAGAAGCCCCATCATGGGAGCAAGAGCAGCACAGGTAGAAATGGTCTTCAGGGACTTAGCAAGATTCAATGATATGCGGTGACGAGTTGCTTCCATAGCATTACGAACAGCCACAGGACCCTCGGCCCGGTGTTTGCGAACATCCTTGATCAGGGCGTAGAAATACCCGTAACGGCGACGACCCATCTTTGCAAAGGCGGCGTCCTCCCCTTTTTTTTCCAGGGTTTTCCAGAAAGCGGAAAAAGAGCGACCACGCAGCATAAAATAGTAGCCGTAACGTTCCAGCATCAAGAACCAGCCAAACCACCCCAACACAAAAATCGGGGCAAGAACCCATCCTCCCCTAAAGAGGATGCCAAAGGCCACTTCCAATACGGAATTTTGATCTACACCTGTGATCACGAAATCTAGACCTTACTTTTCGTTAATCCAGAGAGCGTTAAGAACGGCAAGGCCAGCCTTCTCCATACGGCCACGAAGAGCGTCAGACCTGTTGGAAAGGAAGGTATGCAAAAGCTGCAACGGAATAGCGACAATCAAGCCTGCTTCCGTGGTAACAAGGGCAATGGAGATACCGCCTGCCAGAAGCTTGGGATCGGAAGTTCCGTGCATGGTAATGACATCGAACAATTCAATCATACCCATCACGGTACCAAGCAAACCTAAAAGCGGAGCTGTTGCGGCGAAAACAGAAACCCAGGTCAAGCCGGATTCAATCTTGGGAACCTCGGCGGAGAACAGTTCTTCCAAGGCCTTCTCTGCGGCAGCACGGCCACCGTATTCCTTGGTAAGGACGGTCTTCAGGACCTTGCCTACCTTACCGTGGGATTTCACGGATTCAGCACGAGCCTTTTCCACATCGCCTGCTTCTAGGGCCTTCAAAGTTCTGCGTACACCAAAGCCGCCAAAACCACAAATCAAGAGCCACAGAAGCTTGAACAGGACAATCAAAAGACCAAGGCCAAAGATGGTCACAATGGGATACATCAGGATGCCACCGTTCTTGAAGAAGGTCAGGAGTTCATCCTTCCATGTGGTTTCCTGATGATTTGCAAGTTCAGAGGATAGTTCCGTACTCAGGAGAACATCCACAGGAACCATCACATAGGCGGAGTCCTTTGCGTTGGCAAAGACATTAGATACCTCACTCTTGGTTTCCGGAGTCAGGTTTTCCTGCCAGCTGAAAGCGCGCTTCTTTTCTCCGGCAACCGGAAGCATCAAAGCGGACGGGCGGTTTCCCGCAGAATCCAGGGCGGAATTAGCCATCTGCATTGCAAACAGGCCACCCATGCGGAGACGGTACCCCTCGGAGACTGCAGTACCGAACACCAGTTCAGCCTGTTCCTGCTGGATTTCGCGAGTAAAGGACATTTCATTCTTGGCAACGTTCAAGATAGACTTGGCTATACGGAGGGGATCATCGCGGTACAATCCCATCTCCTTCTTGACCTTGTTCTGTGCTTCAACACGTTCAGCAATCTTGAAGGGAATTCCCTGTTCCTGGAACTTGGCCAAATTTTCAAGACGTTCCGGACCAGCAGCCAAGGACAAGTATTCGGCACGAGCCTTTTCTGCCTGGAGCTTTACCTGGGCAAGATCTTCACGGGCTACGCGTACATCTTCAAACAGACGAGCACGTTCGGACATAAGGGCGTCAACCTTTTCCTTGCTTTCCTGGTACTTTTCATTGAACATCTCGCGTTCCTGATTTGCAGTTTCGCGATCCTTCCAACGGGCTGCAACAGCCATGTCTCGTTTCTTGCGAGCTTCTTCCAGGTCAGCCTTCGCGCTGTTCAATTCAGCACGCTTCTTGACAGCATCAATATTATCCTGCTGGGCGAATGTTGCAGAAGGTGCTGCACAAAGCACGGCTGCAACAGCCATGGGAGCAATCCACTTGCGGAGATTAAGCATATTGAGATTCATTACTTAGCCTCCTTGGGAAGAACCACCGGAATAGTAACCAAGCGCGGAGCGGTCTTACCTTCGGCAACCTTCATCACATCCTTAAGTGCGGTACGCATTGCCAAGTCGTCGGAAACATTCATCCAGGTGTAACCACCGTTTTCTGTACGCGCAAGCCACAGCACGTCATTGCCATCGTTGCTAACAAAGATCGAGGCAACTGCGCCATAGCGCATAAAGGTGCCTGCTACGTTACGAGTATTTACCTGCAAAAAGCCCTTCCAGACTTCCGTAGTATAACCAAGACGGATTCGGTCGTAGAAAACCTCCAGCGTACGGTTCAAGCCATCATCCGCTTCAATCAAGCCCTTGTGAAGCTGGTTTGCAATTTCCTTGATACTGGTAATAGTTTCTTCGTTGCGGTAGGGAAAATCCGACTCGAATACAGGAACCAAGGAATCAATGACCTTTGCCAGGGATTCTCCATACTTGGCCTTGCGATTTTCAAAGTACTTGATGGTGCCAGCGGTCTTCTGGCGGGCTTCGGCCAAGTTCTTGATTTCGGTCTTGAGGGAGTCGATTTCGGCCTTCAGGGTCTTGTTCTGGCTAGAGAGCGCCTGAACCTTCTTGCGGCCGACTTCGATGAATTCCGCATGGCGCTTCTTTTCGGCATCATGCATGGACTTCTCGCGAGCGGTTTCCGCTTCGACAGCTTTGGTTTGACGTTTAATACTTTCAACAGTTTCCTGCGCACCAGCAAAAACGCAGGTCAAGCACAGGCATAGACACAGCTTGGGAATAAAGGAAATTTTCGAAAACTTCATGCGGCAAAAATACAAAGAACCACCATACAAAAAACAGAAGTTTCTTAAAAAAACGCAATTTTCGCCTAATATTTGCTTAAAAACGGCTATTAACCATTTATAAAATTTTCGCACCCGCATACAAAAAAGGGCCCCATCAGGGGTCCCTTTTCAAAATGGATAGCCTTGGTAGATTCTAGGAAGGATTCCAAAGGGAACCATGGGGTTCCCTCTTGAATGTCAATTTCCTACTGATTCTAGGAAGGTTTCCAAAGGGAACCATGGGGTTCCCTTTGCATCATTATTACTTAGCCTTGGAGTCCTTGAAGTACTGCGGAGTATTCTTGGCACCGGCCTTCTTCAGAGCCTTGATCAGACGGGTATAGCCTTCGTTGGTTGCCCAGTCAAGTACAGAATAGCCCTGACCGCACTTGGCATTCACATCGACACCCTTGTTGATGAGGAACATCATTGCATCGTACTGGCCATTCTTGACAGTCCAGTGAATGGGGAGATAACCATCAGCACTGCGAGCATCGAGAGGTGCGCCTGCGTCTGCCAAGGTTTCGAGCATGTCGACCTTACCAGCCTTGGCTGCAAGGAGAACGGCAGTGCCCAAAGTCTGGGTTTCAGCACCTTCGGCCTTGAGCTGAGTCAAGAGGCGGGAAACGACTTCCTTGTTGCCCATCATGACGGCATTGTCAATGACAGCTTCGCCATTACCGTTGCGAACGTTAGCCTTTGCGCCATGTTCAAACAGGTAGTTCAGCACAGCCATATTGCCCTTGTTTGCAGCAATTGCAACAGCATTGTTGCCGTTATCTGCAGGAGCATCAATTTCGAAAGAAGCCTGGAGGAACATGGTCATCTTGGCAGTATCACCGCTAACAGCGTAGGAAACGAACTGGTTCGGGGTAAAAGGAATCTGCTGCTTGGTCAAATACTTACGCACAGACTGGGGATCATTGGGATCCATGGTGTCGTTACAGGCTGTCAGGGAGAACATCAAACCGGCGGCGCAAAGTGCCAAAAGCTTCTTATTCATAAATTTGGGCTCCAAATAGGGATTTTTTAATTATCTGCGAAAAAAATACACTTTTTTTGCAAATATTTCACGAAAATTTTCAATTTACATGAAATATTTTAAATTTATCACATGAATCGGTTATTTATCTCTCTCGCCCTGGCTGCAGTCAGCCTTACATCCGCCCAGACCTACATCACAGATACCTCCATGGCCGCTGCAGAAAACAGCGATTTCATGGAGTATGAAGACCGAGGCTCCTTCGGTCCCTATGTAGAGTTTGGAAACATCAAGTCCAGCAACGTCACCTACGTATATAAGGTTCGTGACCGTAAGTACGATATTTCCGTAGACAATTCCTACATCTACGGAGCATCCGGTACCCTGCCCCTGACCGAATGGTTCGACATTTACATCATGGCCGGCTACCAGTACCTAGGCATCAGCCACCATCCCCGCAACGCCAAGTCCGCCTACGACGACCTGGCCGAACTTACCGAGGATTTTATTGACGCCCCGCTGGATTCCTCCGACATCGACGGTCGCCATCAGGTTCACACCGCCCTGTTCCAGTTCGGTTTCGACCTGGCACTTCCCCTGGTCGAAAGCTACAACTACCAGTTCATGTTGAAGCCCTACCTCTTCGCTGGCGGTATTTTTGGAAAGACCTTCTTCTCCGACGATACCAAGTTCACCTCCCCCATCCTTTACGGCTACGCCTATGGCGCTGGTCTGCGCATGGCATGGCACGGAGCGTTCCTTTCTGCCGGCGTTCGCAACAGTCATGAATACTTCCACACTTACTACGAACGCAAGCTGTCAGAAACCAAGGATGGCGATCAGTTCATGCTGGACTTCGACACTTACTTCCAGCCCTTCGTAAGCCTGGGTATCACGCTGTTCTAAGTCAAAGGCTTAAAAAAAAGAGGACGCTTTCGCGTCCTTTTTTTTATTTCTTGATTTTTAGCTTATCGCCAATCTTAATCTTTGTATCGGATAGATTGTTCCACTTGACGATATCTTCGATGGTCACCTTGTACTGACGGGCGATATCCCAAAGACCCTCGCCCTTCTTGACCTCATGGATCTTGAAATCAGCAACGGGTTCCGGATCGCCGAGAACTCTCAGTTTCTGACCAACATCAATGTTGGTGCTATTGCCCATGTTGTTAAGGGCCTGAATCTTGGCAACCGTTGTGCCGTACTTGCGGGCAATGACACTAAGGTTGTCTCCAGACTTGACCACATAGATGGGAGACTTTTCGGCAGATTTCTTTTCCGAGGTTTTCTTTTCTGCGGTCTTCTTTTCAACTTTCTTTTCGGGACTTGCCTTTGCTGCGGGCTTTGACACATTGCGAACAATTTCTGGAATTACCAAGGAGTCACCAACAGTTAGGCGCTTGCTAAAGCCATTGTTTGCCTGAAGCAACAGGACTACGGGAACATCGTAGGCCTTGGCGATGTCAACATAGCTGTCTCCAGACTTGACTTCGTAACGCTGGCCCTTGAGAAGTTTCGGACGCTCGTTAGATGTTCTCGCCTCGGTCGGCGCAGCGGTTTCCTCGACCGCCTTCTGAGGTTCTGGTCTAGACACAAGCAGGGTGTCGCCCGCATTCAACTGGGCAACCACATCCAGATTATTCCATGAACGAAGGCTATCCTGGGAAACACCATGTCTTCTTGCTACGGAAGCCATATCGTCACTGGCCTGGGCTACATAGACACGGACTTTCTCCGGTTTCTTGCCAGACGACGAAGACTTGGACTTCGGTTTAGGAGTAACCTTGATGGGAATCAGAAGATTCTGTCCCGCACGAATACGGGTACTCTTCATGTCGTTGGCTTGCTGCAGTTCCGATACCTTGATGCCATACTGCTTTGCAATGATTCCAAGGCTTTCGCCCTTTCTTACCTTGTGATGGTGCCAGCTAGAAAAGTTGTTCTTTTCCATTTTATCATAACCATCGACAAAGGCTGCGCGGGTACCCACCGGCAATCTAAGCAAATAGGAATCCCTATTAGGAGGAGTACACCACTTCACCAGTTCCATGTTCAAGCTGCGCAGGGTATCTTCCTTAACTTTCAGAAGCTTGGCCACTTCCTCCAGCGGGAACGAATCAAAGACCGTGACGGTATCATAGTCAGGCAGAGTCTGCTTCTTGATAGTCATGTCATACTGTTCCGGGAAATGGCCCACCACCATAGCCGCAAGAATACGGGGCACATAGCGCATGGTTTCCTTCGGCAGCTGGAGTTCCCAATAAGTGACAGCCTGGGTAGAATCCCTAGTGGAGTCAGCCTTCATCTCACGAATCAAACGGCGGACGCGACCTTCGCCACAGTTGTAAGCGGCCATAGCCAGCTGCCAATCACCAAACTCCTCGTACAGGCGACCCAGGTACTTAAGGGCTGCAACAGTTGCCTGCTCCGGATTACGGCGCATGTCCACCCAGTAGTCCAATTCAAGGCCATAACGTTTACCAGTTTCTGGAATAAACTGCCACATGCCCGAGGCCTTTGCGCGGCTATAGGCCTTCACCTTAAAGCCAGACTCGACAAGAGCCAAATAGATCAAGTCACGAGGCATGCCCATTTCATCCATCTTTGCATAGATCAGAGAATCGTAGGCCGTCTTTCGATTAAGGGAGCCTTCCATGAACTTGCGGGCGGAACCCGTCATGTAGAAAATTTCCTGCATCACTCGGTCGTTGAACTCTACCGGCAAGGTAAACTGTTTTACATCAAGGGTATCCAGGAAGCTTTCAATTACCTGTAGTGAGGCACTGTCGGCAACATTTTCATCAAGGTCGTCGATGCCTTCGATGGACACCTCGTTCCGGACAAAATTTTCCGCGTCCTCCCCGAGGTTCGCAACATTAGGATAAACTTCGTCCAAGGCACGAACCAGCTTCAATGACATCTTTTCGCGATAGATGGAGTCTTCCGCTGCAGAAACATTCTTGTAAGTAGAATCGTACTTTTCTGCAATCAGCAGTTTCAAGGATTCGTCCAGATAGTGGCGGGCAAGCATCCATTCTTGGTTATCCATGGCCTGCAGGGCGTACTGGTAGTAAGTCCAGGATGGACGAGCCGCCAAGGAATCGGACACCGTATCCTTCAGAGCACTTTCCGTATAAGAGGGTACCTCAATAACCTGGTTTTCTGAGCTATGTTCTACGGGTTGGGTGACGGGAGCGGGTTTAGAGGCGCAACCAGCAAGGAACATCACCTGCAATAGTAACGCAAAAAAGGCAAAGCCGGACTTTTTGTACAAATCAATCATCAAGTTTTATCAGTGGATCAAGCGTTCAACACCAAACCAAATCACACCGGCCAGGACAAGGGAGGCCACCATCTGCAAAATGATAATGACACGGTTAACTCGGTACGCCTTCTGGGACTTTCGATGCCAACTCGGCAAATCTTGTTTTTCACGGAAATCTTTCATTCGAGGCACAAATATACTCATTATCGAGAAGGGGACGAATTTTGGAACCAAAAAATTGTTACTTTCTAGCCATCCAATGAAACTAAAGCTTTCCTCAATCGCCACTTTACTGGCATGTTTTGCCACCGCCGGCTTTGGCCAGGTAGGGCTTGCCAGGTCAAACAGCGGAATACACGTGCCCTCAGCCCAAAACATGGGACAGGGCATTCTCTATTTATCCGGCAGCTACGAAATGGTGAGCGACGGAAAGCCCCTAAGCATAGACGGCTTTTACACGAACAGCGACGGTCGTCAGATTTCGCTGAACAGCAACACCCCGTCAAACGACGAAGCTCTCTACTTGAGTTTCGGATTGAGCGACCATCTGGAAATAAGTACCCGACTTCCATTCCATTATGACGGAGATATTCCAGAAACAGACCTGAGCGGATTCGGTCTTGGAGATATGCAGTTCGGCATCAAGGGTTCCTACCCCATCAATGACAGGACCTTTGTCGCCTTCAGCGGCGAAATCCTGATTCCCACCGGGAATAGCGATATTGGCTTTAGACCAAGGCACCGTTGGTACACGGACTCCGATGGGAAAAGCCATGCCTTTACCTCTGACAGTTGGGGCATATCCGGCTACGCCCACCTTTCCGCCTTCTTGGCAAATGAACTGAGCTTTAACGGATACGCTGGTGTTCTCAAGATACTAGGTGCTTCCGCAAATTACGTTCTGTGGGGCGGGGGATTCAACATATTCCCCGAAAAGTTCCTGACTGGCGTTATTGAAGTTTCCGGCGAAACACCGATCAAGACCAGCAACATTACCCACAACATCGCAGTCAGCCCGTTGCGGTTTACGCCAGGTCTGCGCCTGCACCTCCCCTACGCAACCGACTTAACCATCTCTGGAGATGTCGGCATCAATTACTTCCGCAAGGAGAAGGTCTCCAATGGCCTTCCCATCAGCCTTTCCTCCGGCGAAGACAAAATCAACTATTCAACCTTCAGTACGCCAACCTTTGGCATGGCGATCACACTCAGCAAACAGCTTGACTTCAGTTGGAACGATAGTGACGGAGACGGGGTTATTGACCGTAAGGACATGTGCCCGGGAACCAGCAGAAACATGGTCGTAAACACCCGCGGATGCCCCGTGGATGAAGACCAGGATGGCGTACTCAACATTGTTGACGAGTGCCCGGGTACTCCAATCGGCCTTGTAGTCGGTTACAATGGCTGCCCATTGGATCTCGACAACGACGGTGTATACGACTATTTGGACAAATGCCTTAACACGCCTGCCGGCTTTGCCGTAGATGCTGATGGATGCACACTCGATAGTGATGGAGACGGCATTGACGACAATAACGACATGTGCCCCCAGACCAAGCCAAACGACATCGTGGATTCCACCGGATGCCCTCTGGACCAGGACCATGACGGAATAACGAACGACAAGGACAAGTGCCCTGACACCCCCGAAGGAATCTCCATCGACCAGGACGGCTGCCCTTTGGACTTTGACAAGGATGGAATTCCTGACGACCTAGACAAATGTCCCAACAGCGCCGAAGGTGAAAAAGTGGATAGCGTAGGATGCCCTGCCGATGAAGACCACGACGGTGTTCCCGATTCCAAGGACCAATGTCCGAACACGCCCAGTGGAGTCGGCGTGGACGAGCACGGCTGCCGTTTGGACCAGGATGGAGACGGCATTTTCGATGAAGAGGACAAATGCCAGAACACCCCGAAGGGTGCTCCCATCGACAGCATTGGATGCCCCATTGATACCGACAAGGATGGAATCGCCGACTGGATGGACCTATGCCCGGGGACTATAAGAAATGTGGTCGTTGACCATAATGGATGCCCCATGAATTCTAGGCTGAACATCAATTCCATCGCAAGTCGAATCATTTTCAAGGCGGGTGACACCACCCTGGTAAACTCCAGCTATACGGCTCTCAACGACATTATATCCATGATGCGCCAGAACCCTCTCGCCATGGAAATAGAATGCGCGGCCAGTGGCAGCAAAGTCGAAGGAGAATCCCTGGGAGAATCCCGCGCCAAGGTTATCTACAATTACCTGGAAAAGAAAGGGATCGCCAAGGAACGCCTAAAATACCAAGGATACAGCCAGAGCCTTCCCAAGGTATTCCCGCGAAGGACCGGAGAATCCAACGGCATCCGCCTAACTCCATTCTCCATCCAGGAATAAATTTCTAGATTTTCTCAAAATCAAGACATTGCAAACAGCTTAACGTTTGCCTTAACAAAAGGAACACTATGAAGATTGCCGACAAGACCGTTGTCCAGATGCATTACACCCTCACCTCCGACGAAGGCCAGGTCATTGACACCTCCGCAGGCCGCGACCCCCTCCAGTACATCCAGGGTATGCACATGATCGTTGTCGGTCTGGAAAAGGCCATGTACGACCACGAAGTTGGCGACAAGTTCGATGTCAAGGTCATCCCTTCCGAAGGCTATGGCGAATACGACGAACGCATGACCCAGGAAGTTCCCGTCAGCGTTTTCCAGGGTGTGGACAAGGTTGAAGCTGGCATGCAGTTCTACGCACAGACTCCGGCAGGTCCCATGCCCATCCGCGTCAAGTCCGTCAACGGCGACAAGGCTGTTATCGACGCCAATCACGAACTGGCTGGCAAGAACCTGAACTTTGCCATCGAAGTGGTGGATGTTCGCGAAGCTACCGAACAGGACCTGGCCCCCTTCCAGCAGCACCAGTGCAAGTGCGGCAAGGGCGAAGGCGAATGCTGTGGCGGAAACGGAGAATGCGAATGCGGCGGTGAAGGCGAATGCAAGTGCAATGGCGAAGGTGATTGCAAGTGCAAGGACAAGTAAGCCGAGCAAAGTGAGGAATGCTTGTCCCTTGCTTCCCAAAAGGACAAGTAAGCATCTAATTCTTCAAAAGATTAGAAAAGGACCCTTTCGGGTCCTTTTTTTTACTGGAATTTATTCATACAAAGGTACTGTCCAAGCCGTAGGCACCAGAGGATCCCCCGTATCAGAATGATCGTAGTTGAAACCCTTGTCCTTGTCTAGCCCAGAAACGACACCTTTCACAGCCTTGGAGCAGGAGGATGGATTAAGGCAACCGGTATTCCTCATAAGCAGCAAATCTCCGAACACACTCCACACACCTGTCTTCAGTTCAATCGTGCCACCCTTTTCCTTTGCCTGAAGCTGATGGGAACCATCCTTCTTCAGTTCCAGGGTCCAGTCCTCACCATCCTTCGAGGCAACCCACTCACCCACAAGGTCGCTTTCGTCCACCGAATCGAATTCAAACTTGGAATTCTTGCACTTATACTCACTACCAGTAGCCGATGTCAGGTTGAATTCTCCGTCTACATACAAAGACTTCAAGGCCAGGGCCTGCTGGTCATAGAAAGTGGGCATCATCAACAGCATTCCACGCTGTATATCATAATAGCCGGCCGACCAGGAGATATCCTTTTTATCCAAGGAATTTTCCTGCAGGAATCGACCCTCGTAAAAGAGATAGGTATTGGTCGTATCACCTGATGTACAGGACAGTTTCTTTCCCTTCAATTCGTCGGCCTTGGTCACGTTGGAGCCGGAAATAGCCACCTTGGCAACTTCTGTGTCCTGATACTTGCCGCCATTCAGGGAATACTGCAGTTTTTCATCGGAATTCATGATAAATTCAAGCTTGGCTCCCTTATCGAGCATGTTCTTCAACGAATCATAGACTGCAATGCTGGATGCCCCCATGAGGGCTCCATTAGACTTGTCAAAGAATATTTCTCCATCATTCATTTCGGAATGAAAGGCAATCCAAGCTGTATCAGGAACCCATAGCGAATACAGGCCAACCTTGCTGCCTGTAGCCAGATAAACCGTTGTCCCGAAAAGTTCACCCAGGGATATGTTCTTATCCATATCCTTAAGGGTTGCTACACGGGCGCCCTTAGGCAAATTCGATTTTTCGGAAGAAGAAGACACTTCCTCCGACGAAGAGGATTCAACCAAACTGCTGGAGGAATCTTCCTCTCGTTCCACATTGTTTGAAGAACTACCATCATCGCCACAGGCGGAAACCATCATGGCGGTAGCCATAGTCATAGCGACTGAAGTCGCCCCCAAAAACTTATGAAAATTCATTTTCATAACAACCTCAACCTTTTCAACTAATCTACACTTTTTTTCGTCAAAAAGCCGAGATTTTCTAATTAAGCGTTCTTTCAGAGCGGAGAACCTGGATTATAGCCAAGATTTTCAACAGCCTCGTCTATGGAGGGGGCTGCATCAAAAAGAAAACCTGCTAGAGCCTGTTCTGCAGTCACGGGCTTTCCCCCAATCCAACTCTTAAGTACAGCCAATTTTCTGCAGAGCCACCAGGGCAGAGGCACCATCAAGTGACGCATTCCCCTGGATTTAAGGATTGACTTTGCCATTTGAGCCATGGACAGCACATTTTTTCCAGCCAAGGCGTAGGTCTTGCCAACCGCATTTTCGGAGAGACCTGCGGCAGCGATTCCCTGCACAAGGTCAACGCTTTTTACAGGACGCTTCAAGCATTTGCCTCCGCCAGGAAGGAAATACACGGGAAACCGACATACATAACGGGCGAACATGTTGAATTCAATTCCACCCCCGTCGCCGATGACCAAGGTTGGGCGGACGATTGTCCACTCCAAGCCTCTCTCGCCGGCAGCCTTAACATAACCTTCCCCCTTCAACTTGCTCTGGCCATATTCGGTCAGTGCCGGATAGGTAACGGAAATGCTGGATACATAGAGGATACGGCGGACACCGGCACCTATGGCAGCCTCCACCACATTCTTTGTTCCTTGGGCATTAATCCTATCGAACATTCCCTGTCGGGTAGAAAGAAGGATGGCCGCCAGGTGATACACCACATCGACGCCTTCAAAGGCCTTTTTCATGGAATCGGGATCGGTCACGTCACCGTAGAATATTTCCACATCACTTGGTAACGCGCTAGCCAGAGTATCGCCCGGGAGCGTCAGAACACGCACACACACTTCGTGTTTCAAAAGTTCCCGGCAGAGCGCCTTCCCTACGACGCCTGCACCCCCAGTCACCAAAGCAAGCATTGCTAGGCTTCCAACAAATACTGGATATCCTGAACCCTGCGAGCCAGGGTTTCATCCTTATCCAAGAGCTTTTCCAGGGACCGGATTGCGGCGATAACTGTGGCGTAGTCGCGACCAAAGAACACCCCGATATTCACCAGGGATTCTGATGTAAGCCTACGGCTCAAATACATAGACACCTTGCGAGGCAAGGAGGTTCCGGCATCCTGACGTTTGCTCCTCAGGGACACCAGGTCTGTACCAAATTCAAGGGCGACCGTTTCGGCAATACCCTTGATGGAAATTTCTGCACGGCTGGACGATTCGTTTGGAGCAACCAGACGTTTGACGGCATTCAGGTCAAGATTTTCGTTGCAGAAATGATTCATGGCACCAAGCCAGTTCAACATGCCCTCGATAACGCGCACATTCTGGCGAGGAGGAATACTAAGGAACCTGCAGATTTCCTCACGATCCTTGTCAACAAAGGGAACGTTCGAAGATTTCTTCTGGAACAGTTGCAATCTTGTCTGCAGATCGGGTTCATCGATACCTACGGCAACGCAAGATTCAAGCGGAGCCAAAAGCTTGGAAGATATACTGGGAACTCCGCTCTTGCTGCTAGCGCTTTCGTACATGTCTTCCACACGGGTAAACTTGGACGGATGGCGGTCGCAGGAGATAACCACCTGCTTGCCCATGGAACGAAGATGCCTTATGAGGATCGCAAGGCGTTCCTGTGTTGCAATCCCCTTCTCCAGAAGTTGCACATCGTCTAGCAGGAGAATGTCGCACTTTTCGTACTTTTCCTGGAAGGCTTCTGCCAGTTCCCTGACATTACCCGACTTCAGCTTAAGGGCCTTGGCCACAGAGGTTGCATCACGCAGGAAATCGTACGCATGGCAGTAAACCACGTTGGCAGAAGGCTGTTTCTTCTGGATACAGCATGCGATAGACTGCAACAAGTGCGTTTTGCCGAGACCGGACGCCCCGTAGACAAACAGCGGATTCAGGCCCGGATCGCCAGGATTTTCGGAAACAGATTTGCAGGCCTTGAATGCAGTAGAATTTGATTCGCCTTCCACAAAGTTTTCGAAGGTGTAGTTGGCATAAAGGCTAAGCTTTTTTCTAGCCTTGGGCTTGGACTGGGCTGCACGAACACGGGGCAATACAGGAGCCTTGGGAGCAGTCAGCTTACGCTCGGAAAGAGTCATCTCGGGAACTGCAGCCGTCGGGGCAATCTGGCGAATACGATAGTCAATAAACTCTGTACCGTAAACAGCAGAAAAAGCCTTACGGAAAATATCTCTATAATGGGTGTTGATCCAATTTTCCCGCAGTTCATCCGGCACAGTCAGCAAGGCATAGCCATCCTGTATTCCCTCGAAACCTACAGTTTCAAGAATGGTAGAACCCAAAAAATCATTACACTCTGCACGGAATCGCTCCAGCACGGACTGCCAGGGAGACTCTTCAAAATCCAATAAAGAAACAGTATTCGACACGGACAACCAATAGATGTACAAAAGATCTAAAAACCGTGAAAAAGTTAAGTAAAGGCGCACCCGATAGGGCACCGTTCCTCATCTTTTTTTTGCTATCGCCGAATTTCGTTAAAAAAGGGCAAAAAAATTTTATTCCCATTTTCTGTCCCCTACTTTACAACCTAATCACGGATTTAATCACGCAACAATCAAACCTGTTACCCTATATATTCCACAACTTATCAACGGAAAAATTTTGTTTCATGGGTTGACAAAAAAAAGGGACTTTTCAGCCCCCAAAAACAAAACTTACAAAAAAATAATCCGCCTTTTTGAGCGGATTTCGGCAATTTTTCGTAACTCTTTGTAAATCAACAAGTTAAAGATTTTGTTCTTTTGACTTCAATTCTTCGATGCGTTGATCCAGAATTTTCTCGATTTCAGGCAGCAAACGTTCCTTGATGCGATCCAGGTAAAGGCACTGCAACTGAATCATGCGACTGCGGTGACGGTCGGCATGCTGCTGAATCCAATGACTGACGGCCATCTGGCGATCCTGCATCTTTTCCTGGAGGGTCTGCTTAATATAGGTGGTCTGGACAGCCATATAACGCTGCATATTGAAAGGCAGACGATATGTGCGGATAAACTGCTTAAGCAGTTCCAGCAGGCACAGCCCCTGCTGGCCTCGTTCCGCGATGAACTTTTTCAGTTCTTCCTTGTGAGCTTCGAAGAACGGAATTATGGCCTTATCATCTATCTGATAAAGTTCCAGCTCATTCTGCTTCTTTGTAGCTTCGTCAACTGCCATGCGGTAAATGTATGTATTTACTTTGTTTTTGGGGCACTTTTCTTAACAAAAAAGCCAAAATTTGCGTTTTCTGGAGTAAAAATCACATCTTTCGGTAAGAAAATGCGGCCTACGGTACCCGGATTGAGTCTATCCGCAGCGCCACCCCTGAAATCATTCATCGAAAGGACTTCGCAAGGCGTCATGAAACCGGGCATCATCAACTCCAGGGAATCATCCATGGAGAAGGGATTCTTCACATTGACACTGACGGAATGGCTTGCCGGGTCATAATCCAGAATCTGGGCTGCAACACATCCCCCTTCCGCCTCTACATGGGTAGATTCATAATTCTGGGGCAACGGGCCCTTCAAGAAACCCGGCATAAAGCCTCGACCATCTACAAAGGAAATTGCCTTGCGGCTTTCATCGGTCACGTGCATTTCTTCGCCATTATCGGACTGGGCAGCGCATGCATCGATTGCCATACGGTAGGCCTGAACCACCTGGCTCAAGTAGTACACAGACTTGGTTCGGCCTTCAATCTTGAAGGATTCAAGGCCAGCCTTCATAAGATCCGGTACAACCTCCAAGGCACACAGGTCGCGGCTGCTCATGAAGTACGTTCCCCAGGTATCCTCATCAAGAGCGATCGGATCAAGTTCCGGACGGTCGGTACGCTGAAGCGTAAAGTTCCCGACCTGTTCCTTGTAGTCTTCGCACTGAGGGCCTTCGTTGGCATAAAGACGGTAGGGCATGCGGCAGGAGTTGTCGCAGGCGCCAAGGTTTGCATCCCTATGGGTAACCCAGTTGGAAAGCATGCAACGTCCCGACATGGACATGCACACAGCACCATGGACAAAGACTTCAAATTCCAGGGATGGAAGCATATTCTTCATCTCGATGATTTCGGGAAGACGAAGTTCGCGACTCAAGATAACGCGCTTCACACCCAGCTCATGCCAGAATTTCGCAGTCAAGTAATTGGTACAGTTCGCCTGGACAGACAGGTGCACTTCCACCTGGGGCAGTTCCTTCAAGAGCCAGCCCACAAAACCCGGATCAGCCACAATCAGTGCGTCGGGCTTAAGTTCAATTGCTGCACGCAGGGCCTTCTGGAAAGATTCCACCTTCACGTTTCGGGGAATGATATTGCTGGTAAGGTAGAATTTCTTGCCGCGGCTATGAGCATATTCAATACCTTCGGCCAAGTCTTCCAAGCTCTTGAAACCGTTCTCGCGGGAACGGAGGGAGAAAGTCGGTTGACCAGCATAGACTGCATCAGCTCCATACGCAAAGGCGTACTTCATTCGGGTAAGATCGCCAGCGGGAGCAAGAAGTTCAGGCTTATTCATATCTAATTTCCAGTTTCAAGGCCTAAGCCCTGGTATTGCTAATTACCACTTGAATCCTGCGCGAAGATAGACCTTCTTATCGTTTATCAAGGTTATCTCCCCCATGTAGCTGACAAACTGACCTTCGTAGCTGATGGAGGGCGTCAGGGAGTATTCCATCTTGGCTCCGTCAAGGAACTTCTTATGGATTTTCATATGGTCTACGCGAGGCGTAGTATCGTTTACCGCACTACCGTAATCAGTTCCCTTCCAGTACCAGGTATGGCGGAGGGAGGCGAAGATATGCCTATCCAGCCTACCATAAAGAGTCCAGTCGATCACCTGGCTATTGGGGCCATTCTGATTGCCAATGGGGCGACCAAGGTGGGCCATCTGGGCGGTATTCTTGGTAAAATGGCTATATACGTAAGGTTCGATTCGTGCGTATTCAGCAATGGAACCGACTTCCAGCAGATGACCATTTACTGTAAAATCCTGGGCACCGTGAATACCGGCCATCCAAGCCCACTTGGCTTCGATATTATCGTTATTTACCAAGCTTACCGGACTTTCCATGTCATCCAGGAAGAATTCCGTATAGAATCGGACTGCGTTGAAAAGGCGATAGTTGAAGTCGAAGGACAGAGAACCGTTATTGCTATCCTCAGAGTAGTTTCCCTTTTCCATGAACAGAGGAACGGCAGGCATAAACAGCCAGGGTTTCAGATTATCGTACTGCACCTGAAGTTCGCTCACACCAATGGTTGCGTTGCCGGCGGCCAGTTCGTAACGGTGACCAAACAGGTTTCTGTTTTCGTCCTTGTTCTTCATGCTCATGCTGTTGTAAATTCTCAAGTCAGCATAGAACGTAGTTACACGAAGCGGTCCGAACTGAAGATCCATGGTAACCATGTTATAAGGAAGGGCAAACTGGTTCAACGTCAAATTGTTGTAATAACCGGGCCCCCAATGCATCACGTCACGAGCGAAGTCCAGGCGGAACCAGTCATAGTTAAAAGCGAAATGGGCGCGATAACGTGCATAGCTGGTATACTCCAAGCCTGAGTTGTTTTCCTCACGCTGCACTTCCAGGAATTCCCCGTCAAAGGACTTGGGACGATCTGCTGAATGACCTTCGTCGTAGATACGGGCATCCAACTCAAAGTCCACGGAATCGGCATAACCGCGAAGATAAATACCACCATCTATGCTAGGCCAAATCGTATCGCCCAGGGCTTCCCCACCTCGGTAATCCATGCCTCCCACAAGGGACATGGCTACGGCAATGCGGGGGTGCTTCACTGCAAGTTCCTTAGCCAGGGCGATACATGCCGTATCACTTTCTCCGCAAGGAACACTATTATCATGACCTAAAACAAAGGCTCCATTGACGTTATCGTAGCCAAGCAGGGATTCCGAAACATCCTCTCGCATCGAGGCCCTAAAGGAAGTATCCCTTCGGGGGAATGCGAAGAACTGGCGACCCTCCCCTGTCGTGGTCCGATGAAGTTCAAACAACATTGGAGATGTTTCAAGGAGCCTCAGGTTACGTGTGCGCTCGGACCCCACAATCGGTGAAGACGCATTGGACACGCCTGCTAAGCACAGGACAACAAGCAAAAAGGTAAAAACACTACGGACAGTGATTTTACCTACAGAAATTTCATTTAAGTTCATAAGGTTTCTTGACACCAAGATTACATCCAGCCACGTTCGGACGTACCAGAAATACCACGAATCTTCAAGTCGAAGTCATCCGGGTTGGTAGCAGCGTTCATGGCGGTTTCCAGAGAAATCTGCTCAGACTGGTAAAGAGCAAGCAAGGCCTGGTCAAAAGTCTGGCTATGGTACTGCATGTGGCCCTCGGCAATAGCCTGTTCAACCATGTCAATCTTGTCCTTGTCCTGGATATACTCCTTGATGGCTCCGGTGTTCACCAGCACTTCAGCAGCAGGGACTCGGCCCTGGCCATCCTTGGTAGGCAACAGACGCAGGGAAATGATACCGGCAAGAACTTCCGCCAGGAGCAATCGAATTTCTTCGTGCTGGTGAGGCGGGTACATGGAAAGCACACGATGGATTGTTTCTGTGGCGTTGGTCGTATGAATGGTAGCAAACACCATATGGCCAGTATCGGCGGCCGTCATAGCAATCTGCATGGTTTCCAAGTCACGAATTTCGCCAACCAGAAGAACGTCCGGATCCTGACGAAGGGCTGCACGAAGCGCATTGGCGTAAGACAATGTATCCACACCAATTTCGCGCTGAGAAATGATAGCCTTGTTATCGCGATACAGGTATTCAATCGGATCTTCAACGGTAATGATGTTCACCGATTCCTTCTGGTTGATGTAATCCAGCATGGAAGCAAGTGTCGTAGACTTACCGGAGCCCGTTGTTCCTGTAACCAGGATAAGACCTCGCTTGGTCAAGGCCAGATCACGGATAATTTCGGGAAGATGCAATTCTTCGAAGGCAGGAATCTTTGCCTTGATATGACGAATAACGATGGCGATGGATCCGCGCTGACGGAAAACATTTACACGGAAACGGCCCATGTCACGAGCACCCACAGCAAAGTCGCATTCCTTATTTTGTTCAAAACGCAACTTTTGTTCTCGGTTCATGATGTCATCCAAGAAGGAATCCATCATTGCGGCGTCCACACGAACTTCGATAGGTCGCTGCAGGGAGCCGTTGATACGGTATACAGGCGGAACACCAACACGGATATGCAAGTCGGAAGCCTTGCGATTCACCATCTCGCGAAGAAGTTGTTCAATACGAAGTTCTGCCATGGGAACTAACCTCCAAATCGTTCGTCGTACAGATTTTTAATTTCTCTCATTCGAGAAGCAATTTCCTGATTATCGGGATCCTTCTGTGCCAGATCCTGATAGATATCAAGAGCCTTTTCGTACAAGCCCTGGTCAAAGTAAATTTCAGCCAAGGTACGGGTCTTCATGCTGTCGTCCAGATCATTGTTGCCGCGATTCAAGGGCGCGTCAGGATTGTTGATCAGACCAGCGGAAATTTCATCGTCGGAATCCCCGGACATGAGGAAATCAACCCCGTTGTTTGCAGGCTTCGGTTCGGCCTCGAGGTCATCATCCATATCAAAGAGCCCCTTAAAGGCGCCGGACACCTCGTTTTCAAGAGAATTGAAATTCGGGGAAGTTTCAGCAGCACTTACTGCGGGAGCAGGTTCATTCTCGGCAGCAAGGTCATCTTCGCCGAACAGGCTGTCAAAGGACTTGTCCAAACTTGACTTTACACTGTCGTCAGCATTTTCGCCTTCAGCAACATCAGGCGTTGCAAAGGATTCTTCTACAATGGCGCCAGTAGCTTCCTGATCTGCAGCAGGAGCAGATTCATTCATCTCAGGAAGATCAAGGTCGTCGTCGTCACCAAACATGGAGGCAAACGCACCGCCCATTTCCTTGGCAATGTCGGAACCGTTACTCTTCGGTTCTGCAGGAAGTTCCAATTCAGCTTCTGCCCGATCGACCTGTTCTGCCAAGGAGACGGAATCAACTGTTTCCTGTGCAGCAAGAGGCTTTTCTTCCGGCAATTCATCATCATCACCGAAGAGGGAATCAAGAGCACTATCTACACTGAAAGTCTGACCAGATGTGGTAGGAGCTTCAGGAGCAGCAGGCTCTTCATCCAAGACAAAGTCCATTGCAGATGCAAGAGCCGGAGCTTCGGACTTATCATCCAAGGAGAAGCTGGAATCGGCGGACTTTTCGAACAAACTGGAAGAGCCTTCAATTTCAAATGGAGCGTCATCAAGGGCAGGTTCTTCCTGGACAGCGTTGTCCATGGCCGGAAGATCCAGGTCCATATTGTCCAGAGAAAGTTCGTCGGAAACTTCGGCAGCAGGCTTTTCCGCAGGCAGTTCCTCGGGAAGTTCGTCTTCGCCAAAGATGGAGTCGAAGGCGTTGTCCACGGTGGTAGGCTTGTCTTCCACTGCAGGTGCAGGAGCTTCAAGTGCCGTTTCTTCTACGGCGGGAGCAGGGGCTGTAGATGGCAGTTCCTCGGGAAGTTCGTCTTCGCCAAAGATGGAGTCGAAGGCGTTGTCCACGGTGGTAGGCTTGTCTTCCACTGCAGGTGCAGGAGCTTCAAGTGCCGTTTCTTCTACGGCGGGAGCAGGGGCTGTAGATGGCAGTTCCTCGGGAAGTTCGTCTTCGCCAAAGATGGATTCAAAGGCATTGTCCACGGTCGTGGGCTTGTCTTCCACTGCAGGTGCAGATGCTTCGGGCATAACCTTTTCGGCAGAGGAGTCTGCGGCAAGGTCATCTTCCAGACCAAAGATGTCAGACAGAGCGGAGTTTACATCGTTACCGGAGATGTTCTCATCCACAGGGAATTCTTCGACAGGACCTTCGCTCTTATCAAAAGTAGAGATGACAGAATCAAGAGATGCGGCCAGGTCTTCGACCTGAGAATCATCTGCTGCGTCCCCATTGGGAAGCATGGCTGCAAGAGCTGCAAAAGGATCGTCTTCTACGGAGAATTCCGCAGCAGGAGCGTCCAGTTCTGCCTCGCCACCTTCGGCCGGGGCTTCAGCGACTTCCGCAGATGCAGAACTGAATACGGAACCCATAGAGGAAGATTCTTCCTGGGGATCGTCATCAAGTCCAGCAAAAAGACCCGTGCTGGCAGAGGACTTTTCAAACAGGGAACTTCCTGATTCCTCTTCGGGCTGTTCCGTCGTGGGTTCAACCGTAGTCAAGCTGATATCGGAAAGATCTTCACTGGACTTTTCAAAGGGGTTGAGACCGCCTTCCGGTTCTTCTTCCACGTCGTCGGTTACACCGCCAAAGGCATCACCAAAGGCCTTCTCAAAGGAAGCCTCTTCAATAGGTTCTGCGGCAACGGCTTCGGAAGAGCCTTCCAGTTCTTCGGACAGATTGAGATCAAGGGAGGAGTCGTCCATGTTGAACTGGCTATCGGCAAGTTCCGCACCAGCGGCAACTGCAGCAGCCTCAGCAGCGGGAGCAGTTTCTGCTTCCGGCATGGCCTCGTACTCTTCCTTCCAGAATTTGTTCAGGGGATCCATGTCATGGAACTGACGATAGCAAACATTACGTTTGCCCTCATTGCCAAGAGCATCGTAGGCATCGCCCATAATCTTGTAGGCAGCCAGATTGAACGGATCATGAATAAGGGCATTTTCGCACTGGGTAACGCAGGTTTCGTGCTCACCCTTTTCAAACAGGATCTTGGCACGGACCAGCATGGCGGCCACGTCATTCGGATAGAGAGTCAAGCCTCCATCTACCAGCTTGAGTGCCGAATCCAGGTCACCGGCTGCGCGTTCCAAATCGGCAAGCCAGGCAAAGACCATGGACTTGCCCTTCTTTTTGTTCACAGCTTTCTTGAGAGATTCCATTGTAACAGGCATAAACACCTCAACTAAAGCATAATAGCTTCGTCAGACAAAAGGACAGGAATACCTTCGCGCACCGGATACAGTCTGGAACCATCAACGGTCTCCAGAGCCTCGGTCAAGGTTTCAGTAACAACCTCGCCGCCCACATTCTTCAGAGAGCCAGCAGAAATAGCGTTATTTACAGCAGCCAGACGTTCGCTGGAAGCCAACTTGAGAGCAGCCCTGGTTTCGGGGCAGCAAAGAATATCCAAAAGCTTAGAGTCTAACATAAGTCCCTTTATAGCATATACTTATGTTAAAGATAACTCTATTTTCGAAAGAAAATTTTGGCTAGCGCAAGTATTTGAGGTTTACAAGGGCATAATCGCCATTTACAGCGTTCCCAATAAGCAAATAGACCCTCAAACCAAGATTATCAAGCCAATTTATGTCGTAGGATTCACGGAATCCGGACGCATTGGAAACAACCAAAAGCTCACGACAGCCCGTACGGTTGCAAATAGACTCCATCTCGGACAGGTTTCCCAGGACATGCTGACGATTTTCGTCAGTAATTTTAGACTTGTCATTGGTAACGCAGCCAAGGATTTCGATACCCGGAATCACATTGTAACGGTCAAACCAGCTGTTCAAGGAATCCTGGGATCCGCCCAGAAGAATGGAGCGGTGACGCTTCTTGGCAAAGATACGGTAGAAATAGTTTATCCAGAATGCCACACGGCGCCAGGCCTTGAGGGCCAAGGGGATGAACAGAATGGAAACACCAACGATAATCGCCCAGGGTTTGTCATAAGCCATCATGGGATTCTGAAAACCAGCAAATGTCTGAGGCAGCTGCGTAACAAGGCGGTATCCAATATAACAACCCACGGAAAGCAAGTTCAACGGCAAAAGGTGACGGATAAAACGATCCCCCTTAAGACTGCCACTAGCATATTCCCCACGGAAAGTCAGGAAAACAATATTGACTATGGCCACTATAGCTACAAGCCACCAGTTTTCAAACAACCTGCCATCAAATATGGAATGCTGTAAAAGCGCATGGACAGGTTCCGGACAGCTACTGGTCCCATCGTCAAAACACGCATAATCCAGCACAACTTCATGTTCTGACCTAAAAGCAATCAGAGCCCACAGGGCCACCACGCCCAAGTCCAGGAAAATCTTCCAGAACTTTGGAATCAGGCGGGTAAACATTCCCACGAACGCAGCAAACAGAATACCCAGAGTCACCAAGAGCGAGGGAACAAAATACAGGTCCTTGTGCTTTTTCACAAAGATGATCATTGCCTTGTAGAAATCCAGGTAGGACTTCCAGCGACGAGTCTTGCAGCTCTGTCCCTTAAAATGGAGGATGTTTGTAGCCGGGGTATAGTAATTCTTGAAACCAGCCACCTTTGCGCGGAAGCAGAGATCCAAGTCTTCGCCATACATGAAGAAGTCTTCGTCAAAGCCCTTCAGCTGTTCGTACAAGTCACGGCGCATGCAGAAGAAAGAACCACTGATGGCATCCACTTCCGTAACCTCGTCCGGATCGGCGTAGGTCATGTTGTAGGAGGCGAACAGTTTGCTCTTGGGGAACAAGGCGGCCAGGCCCACCGTCTTTGAAATTGCGGAAAAAGTCGTCGGGAAGGAACGGCGGCAAGCCAACTGCAGGGAACCATCCTCATTCAGGATACGGCTACCGGCAAGACCTGTTTCAGGATGTTCCTGCACAAATTCCAGCATCTTGCGGAAGGAATCCCTAGATACGAGAGTATCAGGATTGATAAAAAACAGATAAGGCTTGGAGGCGGATTTTACAGCAAGATTGCAGCCCTTGCCAAAGCCCAGATTTTCCTTGGAGTCAATCCACTTGACTTCCGGGAAAAAATTCTTGATTTCAGCGGTGATCGGTTCCGGGGATCCGTTATCCAGCACAATGACTTCCGCATCGATACCTTCACTAGCATCGCGGACAGACTTAAGACAGGCAGGAATGAAGTCGCAAGAATTATAGGCGACAATGATGACGGAACAGGAATAATCTACAGCCATGAAACAAGAACCTTTTGCAACAGCTCAAATAACTAAGCCAAGCCGAGACGCAGTTTAAGAACCAGGAAGAAGGCTTCGGAAATAATGCCGCCGCTCATCTTGGATGTGCCTCGAGTTCGATCCGTAAACACAATGGGAATTTCCTTGACGGTAAGTCCCTTCTTCCAAACCTTGAAGGTCGTTTCGATCTGGAAACAGTATCCATCACTTTTCATCTTGTCCAGATTCAAGGCCTGGAGAGCACTGCGGCAATAGCACTTGAAGCCGCCAGTGGCATCGCTAATGGGAAGGCCTGTTGCAAGACGGGTATAGACGTTCGCGCCATAGCTGAGAATCAATCGTTTGAGATCCCAGTTTACAACGCTAATGCGATTATGCTGGTAACGGCTACCAAGCACAAGGTCTGCACCTTTTTCGGCCGCTTCCAGGAAACGATTCAAATCCGCAGGATTATGACTGAAGTCCGCATCCATTTCGAATACTCGTTCATAATCACGTTCCAAGGCCCACTTGAACCCTGTAACATAAGCTGTTCCAAGACCCATCTTGCCTGGGCGGCGAAGAAGATGAATGCGGGGATTCTTCAGAGTTTCTGCCTCGACCATATCACCGGTTCCGTCCGGGGAACCATCGTCCACTACCAGGATTTCAAGACATTCATTCTGTTCCAGAATAGCAGACATAATGAGCAGGATGTTTTCCTTCTCATTGTAGGTCGGTACAATCACTAAACTCTTCGGATATGCCATTATTCTCGCTCCAAAACGATAATTCAATATACAAAAAACTCTATTCCAGGGTATCCCGTATCTGTTCCGCCACCGGATAGGTCTGTTTCTTGCTTCCGTTCATCATTTCACCTAGAAGTCCAAGGCTAAAGAACTGAACTCCCATAACCAGGGAGAATCCTCCTGCCAGAAGCAAGGGACGCACATGGAGTGCACCAGTCTGGATCCATTCGTAGCCGAAGTATCCGGACACACCGAGACCCAGCATCACAAAGATCAGACCCAGCAAGCCAAAGAAGTGCAGAGGCTTTGCGGAAAAACTCTTGAGGAACATCAGGGAAAGCAGGTCAAGGAATCCGGAAACCAGGCGGGATACGCCATACTTGGAAACACCGTGGACACGGGCTCGATGAGCCACAGGCATTTCGGTAATACGGAAACCTTGCCACTTGGCCATCACCGGAATAAAGCGATGGAAGTCGCCATACAAGTTGATAAAGCGAACCACGGAACTGCGATATGCCTTGATACCGCAATTAAAGTCGTGAAGGCGCTTGCCGCATACGGCAGAAACTGTCAGGTTGAACAACTTGGAGGGCCAGGTCTTGTGCCAGGGATCCAGGCGACGAATCTTCCAGCCAGAAACCAGGTCATAGCCTTCTTCAAGGATATTGATCATCTTGGGAATTTCAAGAGGGTCATCCTGAAGGTCGCCATCCAGAGTGGCAACATAGCGGCCAGTAGCCTTGGAAAAGCCGAAAGCCAGTCCGGCAGCCTTGCCGCAGTTGAACTGGAAACGGTATCCGCGAAGGAAGGGATACTCCTTGGAGAGGTTTTCGATTACTTCCCAGGTATTGTCGCGGCTACCGTCATCGATAATGATAGCTTCGTACTTGAAGCCAGTAGGATCGATGGCGGCGGCGATTTCTTTCAGGAGTTCCGGAAGGTTTTCGCTTTCTTCCTTAACCGGAATGACCAAACTTAAATCCATTCAAGACCTCTTTAGTTTGCAGCAGCAACAACGGCGTTTTCTGCAGGAGTCGTCTCAGCGGAATCTGCGGCAGGAGCAGCAGGAGCTTCCTCAACCTTGAGAGGTTCGTCGGACATCATCTCGATCTGGCGCTGAGCCATGGCGAGACGGGCGCGACCACCTTCTTCAAAGCTGGGAACAGCCTCCATGCCTCTGTTCACAACGTCCATTGCGTTTGCCTTCTGGCCTGCAGCCTGGAATACGAATGCGGCAGCCCAGTAGTTTCGCCATTCCTTGGGGAACTGCTTAATGCCCATTTCCAGGTACTTGGCGGCTGATGCTGCCAGGCTATCAACCTTAGCCTTCTTTTCTGCAGTGAAGGGATGTTCGCTACGCAGCTTTTCGATCTGGTCACGAGCATCAAAGGAAATCTGCAGGTAAAGGGAAACATAGCTGGAAAGCAGACGTTCCGTTTCGTCATTAATGTATGCGGTGCCATCGCCAAGGCCACGATACTTGTAAACAGTATCGATAAGGCTTGCAGTATAGGCGGCATCGAAGGAATTACGACGGACGGTCAGGTCACCCTTCTGGAAATTATAAACCATACCTTCCTGGACCATGTACTTTTCAAGGCCCATGAAATTGGATGTACCAACCGTAGTGGAAATTTCAATGGGGCGATCCATGTTCTGGAGAGCAAGGTCGATAACAAGCTTATGCTGGGCAAGCATCATGGAACTACGGGTACGGGCGGCCCATTCGGTGAAGGCATCCCAAACCTGATAGTGAACCTTGAACTGCAGGAGCTTTGCAGAGTCTGCTGCGGAAAGCTGCTGGCCCTCCATAGCATCGATACGCTGCTTGAGCTGCGGCATCAGACGGTTGGCGTTCTTAACCCAAGTGGAAGTCTGATGGTTAGGATTGTTTGCAGAGCTATTGTCAAGGACCATGTCGCGATCGATGGTTTCCTTGGTGTAGCTGAGCTTGAGAATCGGTTCATTGTCAAGCATCTGCTTGATATACCAGTCGGTGTTACCCAGGGACAGGTTCACAACACGAACGTCCTTACGGATGCCGGCAACTTCCTGAGCAAACCACAGGGGGAAGGTATCGTTATCGCCGTTGGTAAAGAGAATTGCATTGGGACGGCAGCTGTTCAACAAGTTGTAGGCGTAATCCCAGGGAACCCAAAGGCCAGAACGGTCGTGTTCCTTGTAGTTGGAAACGCAGGGAATCAAGAAGGAAACGAGAACCAAGGTTGCAGCAACCGGAGTTGCCATAACGGCCATGGAACCAGTTGCCGCCATAAACACCAGAATGCCGGCGCCAACGCCATAGACAAGGCTCATAAAGATAAAGGCCGGAGTATAGAAGTAGTCACGTTCGCGAACTTCCAGGTGAACAGATTCCGGGAAGGGCGCACGAGCCCCAACCTGGGCAAAGCCCTGTTCAATCTTCTTCCAGTTCTGCCAAACAGCAGTATTTTCGTAACCGGAAATTTCGCGCTTGAGGGATTCAATGCGGCCTGCGTCACCACCACGGTTTTCAAGATTTTCCAAGCGGATTCTGGCATGTTCAATATTCTGACGCATGTCAATCAATTCGTTAGGATCCGGAAGAGCGGTGATTCCCGCGCCACGGTTATTGAGATCCTGGATATTACGGTTCATTACGCTTACCCAGTAATCGCGGTCACGCTGTTCCATACGGGCGCCATCGGCAAAGTTGATATAGAACAACAGGCCGAGAGAGCACAGCGCATAAAGGACAGACATGAAGACGCCCATCTTGGTGTTGCGCTTCCATACGAATACGCAGACCATCACGATGAGACCGTTAAAGATCAGGAAGAACAGCAACTGCGGAAGGGTTGCGTCACCCATGAAGCTCATCTGAGTGGGGAACTTGAAACCAAGACGTTCCACAGGCTGGTTGTCGCCAGCATCGAAGGTATACACGCCGTTTGCGTAGTTCACCTCGCCCACCTTGTACGGCAGGTACTGAGCCATCTGGTAACCACCGTAACCCATGTGAGGGAAGCTGAGGAACTGATGGGAAACGCGGGAACGACGATAGAAGGCACGACTAATCATGCTTTCAGAGCCGTACTGCTTACGTTCGATAAACGCATTGAAGGCTTCCCAGTTTTCAGCCTTGAACAGGTTGCCCAACTGAAGGTTACCCTGATCGTCACGGATGTTGATTTCCGGATTGTTTTCATCGATGGTCGGGTTCAGTTCGGAACGAATGGGAATGTAAAGGTGAGTGCTATAGCCGACAAGTGCAAAGAAGGCGAATGCCAGGGAAAGACGAACGCTACGGTTCATGCCTGCCTTGAAAGGCTTTGCAAGAGCAAGAACAGAAAGCACGACCAAACAAGCAATGGAGATTTCAATGAAGGCAGACACCATGTAAATGACGGAACAAAGGAGCGTTCCGGTAATCCACACAGGAATACGTTCCACAATCTTTTTCGGCTGAGCCACCAGGAGCAGCACGAATACAGCAGGAACGGTAAGCATGGTGTAGAGATGTGCGCCTACGCCAAGGAAGGCAATGTAGCAGATAAACATCAAAATGCGGTCACTATAGTCCTCGTCACGTTTGCGATACCAAACGAGACCCAGGTAGGAAACCAGCATCAGGATGAACATGGCGATGCCGTACACTTCTGCTTCCACAGCGTTGAACCAGAAAGTGTCGGAGAAGGTCAGAAGGAAACCTGCAACGAGGGCAGCGGTGCCAAGAACCGTGGTACGGACCTTACCGGTAATCTTGTCAGAAAGGCGTTCGAAAATGCCTTCGCCAACCTGCTTGGCAGAATCAAGAACGATGGCAAGGATTTCCCAGGCAAAGAGAGCTGTAACGTAAACGGTAGCGGCAGAGCTTACTACGGAGATGTAGTTCACACGCTTGGCGATTTCTTCAACAAAGGGAAGCAAGACAATTACAGCGCGAGCCAGGAACACGAAGAACGGAGTTCCAGGAGGATGAGGAATGCCCAAGGTGTTTGCACAGGCAACGAATTCACCGCAGTCCCAGAAGGATACCGTGGGAGCCATGGTCATGACATACACGATCAAAGCCACCAGGCAGGTGATACCAGCAAAAATGTGTTTCATCCACTTTTCCTTTAACATTACTTCTTCTCCTTAGAGCCAGGAACTACAATTCCACGTTTCTGCATAAAGCCTGCGAGCAAGCCGTTTACAAAAGCAGCAGAACCGTCTGTGCTAAACTTTTCAGCAATCTGGATTGCCTCGGAAATAGCCACCTTGACCGGCACATCCGGAATGTAGGACAGTTCAACCATGGATATCTGGAGGATGATTCGATCCAGCTTAGCCATGCGGTCCAGTTCCCAATGCATTGCGGCAGACTTGATTTCTTCATCAAGTTCGTCGCGGTGTTCAAGAATCAAATCCACCAGCTTCATGCCATACTTCTTCTGGGCATCCGGGAAGCTACGGCCTTCAGAAGTCGGCTGGGCTTCAATGGCGCCCGGCAATGCCTGGGCAACGGTCTGTCCGGTAATTTCCATGGCGTACAGCAACTGCATTGCAAATACGCGGGCGGGTCTAAAACTTACTTGTGCCATAAAACTTTAATCTCGTTCTTCTAAGTTTCAGTTTATCAATTAAATCTGCTTGTAGAGGTTTGCCATTTCCACGGCAGTAGATGCCCAGCTGCAACCTAGGTTGCCAGCCTTGAGGCCTGCGCGGTTCATGGCCTGGTCCACAGTGTCGGTGGTGAGGATTCCAAGAATCATGGGAACCTTGCCTTCGGCGGCGATGCCAGCAATACCGCTGGTGGAGTTATTCACAACAACGTCATAATGGCCGGTTTCGCCGCGAATAACGGCACCCAGAGCCATGACAGCATCAAACTTTCCGGAGTCCACCATACGACGGCAGATGCCCGGCAGTTCAAAGGCGCCAGGAACGTGAGCCACGGTGATGTCCTTTTCATCTACACCAAGAATGGCCAGCTGACGGAGTGCGCCTTCCAGCAACTTGTCCGTTACGATTTCGTTAAAGCGGGCCACGGCGATTGCCACCTTGAGGCCAGTACCATTGAGAGAATTCTTCAGTTCGTTCATAATTTATCCTTAAGCCTCGTCCAACTTCAGGTCGTGGCCCATCTTTTCTTTCTTGGTGCGGAGGTAGAAACGGTTAACATTGTTGGGCTTGATTTCGATAGGAACTCGTTCCACGATTTCAAGACCGTAGGCGGAAATGCCGCTGATCTTACTGGGGTTGTTGGTCAGAAGACGCATCTGGCGGACACCCAGGTCGGCAAGGATCTGTGCGCCGGTGCCATACTGGCGCAGGTCGGACTTGAAGCCCAGCTTGATGTTGGCTTCCACCGTATCCAGGCCCTTTTCCTGCAGTTCGTAAGCGCGGAGCTTGTTGCAGAGGCCAATGCCACGGCCTTCCTGACCGCGGAGGTACAGGAGCACGCCGCCGTGTTCGCCAATAAACTTCATGGAGGCTTCCAACTGCTCACCGCAGTCGCAGCGCATGCTGCCAAAAATATCGCCAGTCAAGCATTCGCTATGGACGCGGACATACACCGGCTTAGAGAAGTCCGGATTGCCGGCCACCCAGGCCACATGCTCTACCCCATCGGTAGCGCTGCGATAGGCATAAGCCTTGAATTCGCCATACTTGGTAGGAACGTTGGGGGCAGCCACACGCTGCACCAGCTTTTCGTTCTTCAGGCGGTAGGCGATCAAGTCGCGAATGGAAATAATCTTCAGGCCGAACTTTTTGGAGACTTCCTCCAGCTGGGGCATGCGTGCCATGGTGCCGTCCTCGTTCATGATTTCGATGAGGGCGGCTGCAGGGCGAAGTCCAGCCAGCTTGGCCAGGTCCACGGCAGCTTCCGTGTGGCCTGCGCGGCGAAGGACACCTTCTTCCTGGGCGTACAGCGGGGAAATATGACCCGGACGGCCAAAATCGCTGGGCTTGGATGCAGGATCGGAAAGAGCCAAAATGGTAGCGGCACGGTCGTGGGCAGAAACACCTGTGGTGCAGCCTTCAATCTTATCCACCATGATGGTGAAAGGCGTACCCAGAATGGAAGTGTTTTCTGCAGTCTGACGGGTCAGATTCAACTCGTGGCAGCGCTTGATGGGCAGCGGGCAGCAAAGGACGCCGCGGCCTTCGTGGAGCATGAAGTTCACCTTTTCCGGTGTAATCTTCTCGGCGGCAATTACAAAGTCGCCTTCGTTTTCACGATCTTCGTCATCAACAACGATAAGGAATTTACCGGCCTTGAAATCCTCAAGGGCTTCTTCGATCGTACTAAGCAAGGTCACGCTCCTTCAAATAATTCTCGATATATTTGCCAAGCATGTCTACTTCAACATTCACAATAGTGCCGGGCACCCAGTTACGCAAATTGGTTCTGGCGAGAGTTTCTGGAATAATGCACACGCGGATGGAATCCTCGAACTTTTCGGCAACCGTAAGGGAAATACCGTTGAGGGACACGGAACCGCGGCGAATCACATAGCGGCGCAGGTCCTTGGGAAGTTCCAAGTCCACTTCCACGCCGGTTTCGCGGTTGGCGACGGCCAAAACCTTTACGGAAGTATCCACATGGCCCATGACAAAATGTCCGCCCATGAAGGAATCCGCACGGCAAGCCTTTTCCAGATTCACAAGTTTACCCGGTTCAGCCTGCTTAAAGGAGGTGTTTTCCACCGTCTGGTGCATAAGGCAGAAGGTAGCCTCGTCGTCGGTGCAGCTTTCGATGGAAAGGCACACGCCGTCGTTGGCCACGCTATCGCCCAAATTGCAACCCTTGAAGAAACCGGGTGCTGATAAGCGCATGGTAAGGGCATCCCCTCTCGTTTCAAGAGAAAGGATGGTTCCCGTACTTTGAATAATACCTGTAAACATACGGGCCAAAGATAGAAAATTATGAATTATGAATTATGAATTACGAGAGGAAAGCGGGGCGAAAACGGGCTATTTTTGGGGATTTTGAGAGGTGACCCTAGCCAAAGTTAGATTAAACTAATTTACTAAATACTGAAGCTTATTTACGCCGATGTTTTGTATTTAACCGGGATAAAAAACGGTAAGCACATCAGGGCCAACCATAAAGGATTCCTTGGCAATGAGCTTTTCCGGAATAGCGGGAAAATCCAAGGTCTTGGCCACAGAGCCTTCGTCAATGAAGGAGGCCAGAGCGTCTTCGATGGTGTGGTCCGTGGAGCGCCAAAGATCCAGACGGTTCCAAAGAGGCTTTTGCGCCGAGGTCGCGGCAACGTCGGCAAAAAGCTGCTTGGCAAGGCCGGCACCGGGCTCCACCATAAGGCGGTGCATGCCCAAGGCCGAAAGATGGTCCAGCATTTCGCTCCAGCAATCGGCGAAGGTGGACTTGGTGAACACCACAGCATTGGGAATGTTGGGCTGAGATACGCAAGAGAATACAAGAGCGTGAATAACGGGAACATCTCTGGATTCTGCTCCTTCGAACCTAGGAATTGTAGTGCAACAAGTTGCCGACAATTCCATATCGTCGCTTCGCTCCTCAGAATGACACAATAAAGACTTCGCTTGCTCAGAATGACATAAGCCGAAGACTTTCAGTGTTGCAACTTCCTCGGCAGAAAATTCGTGATGGCCGGCCCATACGATTTTTACGGGATCGTTTCCGGCAGCATTGCGAACGTTCAAGGAGGGATTGTCTGCGAGAACAGTTCCTGCCCCAACGAGAATGGCGTCACTGATGGCGCGAAGTTCGTGATTCCAGCAGTTGGCCCCCTCCCCTGTGATTTTCATGGGCTTATGGGAGCCATCGGGCAGAACGTACCCCATGGAGCCTTCGTCGGTAATGGCACTCTTGACTTCTACAAAGGTACGCTTGTTACGAACGAAGTAATCGTAAGCTTCGAAGTAACGTTCGATGTCGTGGAAAACTTCGCTACCTTCGGCAACGGCAGCTTTTGAATGGGATGCCAGACTCTTCGACTCCGAACCTTGCGGTTCTCCGTTAAGATTGACACCGGGGGGTGTGGGGGAATGACTTGAAGAAAGACAATGGCATTCGCCACCGCAGTTATCGTCGTCCCAATCACTTTCAATTTCTGCGGCGATGCAGGCGTCCACGCCTTCGTAGACTTCAATGCCGGCCTCTTCCAGAATCTTGCGGCTGTTCCCGCGGACAACGGGATTGGGATCGCCGTGGGCGTAAAAGACTTTTGCGATTCCAGCGTCGATGATGGCCTTGGTGCAGGGGGGCGTGCGGCCATAATGGCAGCAGGGTTCAAGCGTCACGTAGATGGCCGCGCCGCGGGCAAGTTCGCCCGCGTCACGCAGCGCCATGACTTCGGCATGGGCACTCCCAGGGCGCTGCGTACGCCCCCTCCCCACGACGATTCCATCCTTCACAACGACGGCACCCACCGCCGGATTGGGGCGGCTCACACCGATAGAAAAGACGGACTCGTCGAGAGCTTGTCGAAGGTAATTCATCTGGAAAAAACAGCGATCAGAAAACTACTTCTGCGGATAAGCCAGGTAACCACCCTGAACGTTATACACGCGGGTAAAGCCAGAGTTCATCAGAAGCTTAACAGCAACTTCACTACGACGGCCAGAACGGCAGTACACCAGCAAGTCCTGATCCTTGGGAAGCTCACCCATACGGTTTCTCAGTTCCGGAAGAGGAATTCTCAAGGTTCTAGGGGCATATCCTTCACGAAGTTCATCGGGATTGCGGACATCCAGGAACTGGGCGCCAGCCTTATTCATATCCAGAGCCTTAGCCCAGTCAACAGAAGGAACTTCAACATGGGCAACAACACGCTTAGATTCTTCCGGCTTCGTTTCAACCTTAGCTGCAGGCTGTTCTTGCTTTGCGGGTTGTTCAGACTTGCTTTCACAAGCAACAACAAAAGCCAGCGTGCAGGCTGCAACAAACATGTTCTTAAACAACTTCATCTTTGCTCCTTGTTTTATATTAAATCTTCATTTTCAACGGGAGATTTAGCACTTATTTTCAAGCCCCGTCCTAGAGAATTAAAGTCTTCAATGTCAATGGGAATATACACACCCATCACTCTCTGGATGCTTCCATCGCGGCTCTTGATTGGAGTCGCATTGAACCAAAGCAATCGACCATCTCTTTCAAAAGGTCCCTTCCAGGAACGAGCCTTCCCTGTTTCAAAGACATCCGAAATAATCCCCTGCATAAACGAGAAATACTTGGGTCGAACAACTTCGGGCAAACGCTTGCCCACAATCCTCTTGGGACTATTGTGGCCGAAGGTCAAGGCGAACAACATGTTTCCAAAAATCACCTTGTACTCGCGGTCAACACAGAATATGCGGACATCGGGCATGGCCATGACCGAGGCAAAGGAGTAATCCTGCCCCCATTCCTCGTCATCCATGGAATTATCCAGCAGGAGGTCCATTCGTCGCGCCACACCCCTGAAGACCAGCTTCGAATTTTCCGTCGTCGAGAGCTTGCAACGGAAACTATACCAAACCATCTTGCCACCATCGCCAATCATGCGTAAACGAACAAAGGCCTGTTCATTAACGTCGTGGCCAGATGCACGGTAATCAACGATTCTTGCATTAATGCGTCGTTCAAACAGGGCGCAGTCTTCCCCTGGGAAAAAGGTATGAATATCCTGCACACCCATGGATCTGGGAACAACCCTCCCCTCTTCATCAATTATGGGTGTCAATAGGGAAAAACGTCTTTCATCGGCGTCGAAACTCCATAGAAAGTCTCCCGTATTCTGCAAAAGAAGGTCAACCCTTTCCTGAAGGCTATCCAGCTTCAATCTGGAAACAGCCTCGGAGGTGATGTTCTGGATAACAAGAACTCTGACACGTTCATTCTTGTCGGTTCGCACGTGAGCCCTAAGCTCATACCAAAGCAAGCCAGATTCTCCCGCATAGGAGAAGACAAAGGGAATATCCGGATAGGCGTCCAAGCCCTTGATATAGCCCTTTAGGCGTTCATCATCAGCCGGAGGTAAAATACCTTCCAAGGATTTTTTTTCAATAATTTGGGAAAAGAAAGGATCTGTCGCGTACTGAGGCAATACATCTAGAACTTCGCCCCATTCCGCAAGAACCACAACAATCTGGTTAAGATGAATCTTGTAGTTATGGAATATGGTTTCCTTTCTTTGGATATCGCGTACCAAAAGTATGGCGATCACCAGGGCAACCACCACAACAAAAAGAACAAAAACCAAAGCTACAAAGACTGCTGAGAATACCATAACAGAACCGTCAATCTACAAGATAGTCTTTTTATTCAAATTTTTGCGGAAGCCTCCCCCGAACCACTCCAAAGATTCATTGGAAAAGCCGTAGTAGCTACCGATTTCGAAGGCATCGAACCGTAGAACCAGAGAAACAGAGACCCCAAAACCAGGGAACCGGTACGATGACAGAAATTCAAGAAAGGCGAACCGAAATCGGCTTCCCAATTCCACAGAGGTTCCATCAAATTCAACAAAAGATCCAAAACGATTTCCATCCAGATGCAAGCCCACTACATAGTCTACGGAAAGTAGTTCTTCAGTCCAGCTTTCTAGTACACCTCCCAAAGAAAAGCATCCCCTACGAAAGGAAGTTCCCACTTTCACCAGATGTCTCGTCCACTGATCGCTTAGAATAGGAACCCACTCCATGGAAAATCCGTAACCTAATCCAACAGCCAGCCCCTGCCAGATATAGGCGCCAGCCGCCTCCGAATAGGACCTCCGGTAAATGGAATCCATCATTAAAAATGAACTTTGAAAACCAAGCCTGTAGGAATCCGACCCAAACTCGCCCTGAGCAAGAAAGGCGTTCTCCGAGACCTGGGCAACGCCGTAATAGGCAAAGCCGAAAGAGGGATCCGCGGGCCTTGCCGGAGACACTCCCACTTGGCTATCCAGACGTCCTGCAGGAAGATGAACAAATTCCGGCTCCCCCGATACGGAATGGGCCAGCGGGGCTATCAACAAGATAAGAATAGCGATCCACATATTACGGTCTCAGGAGAATGCCAACCGTATTCTCGAAACGGCCTGCAGTAAGCGACACATAGGCAACGCCCAGTCCGGGCAAGTCCCTCAGGGGAACATCCCACCAGCGGTTAGACCCTGCGGGAGCCTGCGCGTGCCATACACTACGGCCTGCGGAGTCCAGCAGTCGTATCTCTACGGGCACATCCCCTTCCACGTAAACCCGCAGGGGGTTCCCGCCGGCACGAAGAACCCGAGAAGAAAGCTTGTACGTGAAGGGTTCCGTCAGTTTCTTCCCCACATCCAGCCTTCGCTGGAAACCAGGCGTATTCTCCCCTCGCCCCGAAAGAGGGTTAAAGCCCGAGGGGCATGCAACCGTCTTCTTGTCCCAGGACACACTGTCTACAACCTGCTGGCCGAAGCAGACGGAAATGTTTCCCGCCGTATTGTTCAAATAGCCCATGGCGACTTGAAACAGCCTGACATCCTTATAGCCGATAAATTCCCGAAGCATCAAGGTATCTCGGGTAAAGACCATGGACTCGTATGGCCCAACGACTCCTTTCCACGTCCCTCCACGCCCGCAGAAACGGAACTTGTCCAGAGCCACAGGCTTGTCCGTCCGGTTATAGACTTCGACCCACTCCGGCTCCGGCTCAAGAGGACAGTGATGAACCTCGGTTATGACCAGAGGGGATTCTCCCGTTAGGCTATCCACACCGGACACGCCAGGCTCATCATCGGGCAATCCATCTTGCTGTTCATAGTAGGCGTCTTCCACCCCCGGGGTTGGTAACGTCAGCTCCCATCGGTCAGACTCCTTTACCCTCTGGAAGGACTTTCCCGCTTTGGGCTTCGACAATCCCACGGAGTCTGGGCAAGACCTTTCAACACCGCCCCACAGGGAGGAACTTTCGGTCCAAAGTTTCCAGTAGGATTCCCTGGAATTAGGAAGCGTCACCCCGCCAAGCTCCCCGCAGGCAACCCCGTCTCCCTCCGGACAGTACGCCAGGTCATGAACCAGGACAAGGCGCTTCCCCTCCGGATACAAAAACCGCAGGGGTTCCTTCTCCTCAAATTGAACCACAAGGGTATCGGGAAGTGCATCTCCCTCATTCCGGTCCAGCCGGATTTCAACAAACTCCCCCTCGTTATCGGGAACATCCGACGGATCCGGGAAGATTTCCACAAACAGCGGACAAGCCATGGCTCGTGCCACAGCAAAAGAACAAAATACCTTAGAGATTTTCAAACTCCCTCCAGGGGAGTTCCATCCTTAGCCAGTCCAGCCGGCGCTATTTTTTCGGATGGCTTGCGTTCCTAGGTCAGACCACTAACTTGAGAGTTAGTCTATGGAGTGGTCGTTGGGAAGCATGTAAGCAAGCGGGTTCACCGGGTTGTTGTTCACCCATACCTCGTAATGGAGGTGGGGACCAACAGAAAGGCCCGTATTTCCCATGTAGCCAATAACCTGGTAACGATGTACAAGTTCACCGGGCTGGACCAGATACTTCTGCATATGGCCAAAGCGAGTCTTGATTCCGTTGCCGTGGTTCAAAGTCACGAAATTACCGAAGGAGGAACTGAGCTGAGCCACTTCCACAACGCCATCGGCAGGAGCAAAAATCGGGGTCCAACGATCGTTGGAAATATCCACGCCCTGGTGCATCTTGCCTACCTGGCCGGTCACCGGATGAATACGGGGGCCGAAGGAGGATGCATAGCGACCCTTGGTCGGGGCGATAGAAGGAATGTAACGCCAGAGAGCCATCTTCTGGTCCATGTAGGCGTGCATCTTCTTGAAAGAAGCATCGTTGTTAAGAAGCTTTCCCTGGATACGGCTGGATGTTTCGCTAAGGATTGCCATCTTTTCCATAACCGGAGAAGTCTTGCGGAGCAGAAGTTCCTCGGGGCTCACGGCACCACCGGTACTCAACTCACGGGAGGCCTCGTCCTGAGTAGGCAGGCTAAAACGAGCGTAGACTCGGTTCTCGTCCCTAAGGAATTCCGCAGTGGTGTTGGAAAGGTAATCCATGGTTTCCTGAATCTGGGACATTTCCTGATTCAGTTTCTGGCGGTTATGAAGCTGGTGCTTCAGGATGCCATCATAAATCGTTGTGGATGCGACCTGGACCGCAAAAAGAACCAGGCCAAGGACCACGAACACACGAAGTACAGGCCATGCCTTAAAAAGGAAGGCAGGAACATGCAGCGTCACAGAACTGGTTGAATTCTGGAAGTGTATGGTGGTCTTCATGAAATCCATGGGCGCGAAAGTAGTAAAATGCACCCCAAAAAAGGAGTATTTCAACTCACAAAAAGTTCCACAAGTGTTCCCAAGAATAGCCCCAAATGAACGTAACTTGTTGATACTCAATGAGTTATAATTAAGTGGACGGAAATGTAAAAAATCCACTTTTTTCGCAAAAATCACAAAAAAAAGCCCCCTTTCGGAGGCCTTTTCAAAAAAAACACATTTTTACACTGGATTGTCCAGGTCAACGAACTTTGACGGAATGCCAAGTTCGCATTGGATTTTTTCGGCCAGGGCCCGTACTCCAAAAACCTCGGTACGATGATGTCCACAATTAATCAGGTTGAAGCCAAGTTCCTCGCAAGTAATGGGAACTGCTTCCTTGATTTCGCCGGTAATGAAGGCGTCAGCTCCCAGGGAGATGGCCTCTTCGATTCCGCTGGCACCGGAGCCGCTGCAGATCGCCACCTTCTTGATGGTCTTGGAGCCATACATCAAACGGTTCTGCACCCCATGAGGAAAGGCCTTTTCCGCCTGGGCCAGGAATTCATCCTGAGTGAGAGGCTGGGAATATTCACCAATCCATCCCACAAACTTTTCTCCTTCAGGCAGGAAACCCTGCAAGTTGGAAAGGTTCATGGCTTTGGCAATCAGGGCGTTGTTGCCAACTTCAGGATGCCCATCCAGAGGCAAGTGGAACCCATAGAGGGAAATGCCGTGCTGCATCAGGCGACGCATGCGTTCACCGAACTTACCGACAAGAACCCGGTCCTCCCCCTTCCAGAAACCGTTGGGATGATGGACTATGATACAGTCCGCCTTCTCTTCGATGGCGACGTCAATGAGGCGGTCGCGGAAGGAGACTCCCGTGACGATTTTAGTCACCTTGTCATTAGCCTCGACGCAAAGGCCATCGGTACAGTAGTCATGAAAAGCCTGCGGAGAAAGCAGGTCGTTGAGCCAGGAGGAAAATTGCTTGAGTTCCATGCCGGGAAAGGTAGTAAAGAATTTTCCATAAACTTAGGATTCCATCTTCTTTTTACAATAATTCATTAGCCAGCGTTTTCGCAAATTTGTAAATTTGCGTCCGTAAAAATTCACATAAACTAGGTTCATCTGGTGTTGTGGTTGCCGCGATTTTGCGAAACACGTACAAGGGTCGGCATTCATTTCGCGCCTGATGCCAAAAAGGAGCCAATAATGGCACATTATCTCTTTACTTCTGAATCCGTATCCAAGGGTCATCCGGATAAGGTCTGCGACCAGATTTCCGACGCCATCCTGGATGCCTGCCTTGCCAAGGACCCCGCCAGCCGCGTCGCTTGCGAAACTTTGGTGAACACCGGTCTCGTTGTGATTTCTGGTGAAATCACCACCAAGGCAGACCTGGACTACCAGGCTATCGCCCGCGAAACCATCAAGAACATCGGCTACACCGATTCCGAAATCGGTTTCGACTACAAGAGCTGCGCCGTCATGGTCGCTGTAGACAAGCAGTCCCCGGATATCGCCCAGGGTGTTGACGCCAAGGCTGCAGAAGGTAAGGAAGATGACAAGCAGGGTGCTGGCGACCAGGGCATGATGTTCGGTTTCGCCTGCGACGACACCAAGGAACTGATGCCGCTGCCCATTAGCCTCGCCCACAAGCTCATGGAAGAAATCCAGAACCTCCGCGAAAAGGGCAAAATCAAGTGGCTCCGCCCCGACGCCAAGTCCCAGGTTACTGTTGAATACGACGAAAACGACAAGCCGGTTCGCGTAGACACCGTGGTGATCTCCACCCAGCACGAAGAAAAGGTGAACGGCAAGGAACTGAAGCACAGCCAGATCGAAAAGGAAATCATCGAAAAGCTGGTGAAGAAGGTGATCCCTGCAAAGCTCTTGGACAAGAAGACCCGCTACCTCATCAACCCCACCGGCAAGTTTGTGGTTGGCGGTCCTCACGGCGACTGCGGCCTCACCGGCCGTAAGATCATCGTGGACACCTATGGTGGCATGGGTCGTCATGGTGGTGGCGCATTCAGCGGTAAGGATCCTTCCAAGGTGGACCGTTCCGGCGCATACGCCGCACGTTATGTAGCCAAGAACATCGTAGCCGCAGGCCTCGCCCGCCGTTGCGAAGTCCAGGTTGCATATGCCATCGGTTACTCCAAGCCCGTTTCTGTTCTGGTGAACACCTTCGGTACCGGTAAAATTGACGACCGCAAGATCGAAGCCCTGGTCGCTGACCACTTCGACTTGTCTCCTGCAGGCCTCAACAAGATGCTTGACCTGAAGAAGCCCGGTTACATCGCTACTGCCGCCCTCGGTCACTTCGGTCGCGAAGGCAAGCGCTTCACCTGGGAAAAGACCGACAAGGCAAACGCCCTGAAGGCCGCCGCCGCTAAGATCAAGTAATCACAAGCCGAGAGTCGCATAGGTCACCACGACTCTCTTCGCGGTTCTCCAAATGGAAAAGCCCTCGGATTTTAGTCCGAGGGCTTTTTCGTAAGGTTCTACCTCACCGTCACAAGGGAACTGCGGTTCATACCAGGCGCAGTCACTCGCATCAGGTAGATACCGGCAGGCATGCCCCGAGTCAACATCGGGATGTCCCGGGCAGCTTCGGCCCTGACGTTTCGAACAGTCCGGACAACCTCGCCCTTGGTATTGAAAAAGCTTACACTGTCAGACTGCTGAACCATGTTCAGCACGTTCATGGGAATAGCCGTAACAGACGTATCCGTAACAACCGTATCCTGCGGATCGGGGTCGACTGCAGGATTCTCCGGTTCCTCAGGAACTTCGGGTTCTACAGCCGCTTCCAGCAAGGTAAGGTCAAACTGGTCCAGGTTGGGGCCGTCCTTGCCGCTGGCAGTCGTGAACTTGATTTCGTTTTCACCAGCCCCCAGTTTCAAGTTAAGGGACTTGGTGGGCCAGGTGGTCCAATTACCGGTCATCGCAAACGTTTCCGTCACAGTATCAGTCACGTTCTTTCCGCTTGAGGTAATAGTCAAGGAACGGTCTTCCTTGGAACCGTTGGTGTAGTCCAAGTCCATTTTATAAAGGCCAGCTTTTTCAACAGAGACCTTCACCGTCAGGGAACCGCCAACGTCGAAATTCACATAGCCAGTTCCGGCGAAACCCGTATTGGAGCTTTCCAGGAATCCGCCATCAATAACGCCGGCTTCAGCCTGGTAAGCCTTTTCCTCTACCGGTTCCGGAGGTGTGGGAGGAACATAGTTGGCATCGCAAACCGTGGGGCTAGACAAGGTGGCGCCAGCGTTGGCCTTCACAGCAGATTCTACATCATTCACATTCAGCATATAGCCGGTGTAATCGTAAGGCGGCGTAAAGGAGGAGCCATTCCCCTTGGTATTGCCAGAACAGCTAGTATACTTGTTGTCAATGACTTCGGCAACGCCGATAGTGCCGGCAAGTCCCAGATAAATCGGTTCACGTTCGTTAATGAAATGGTTTCGTTCGGAACGGATGCGGCACTGGTAGCCGGGAGCCATACCCAGGACATCGGTACCGGCAGAAATATTGGCGTCGGCAGTAATCAGGTTGTTCATCACATGGATGTTACCATAACGGCAACGGGGCTTGCGCTGTGCTGCGGCCACCCACCAGTTAAAGGCGTAGGTCACGTTCAACTTGCCTTCGCTTTCCGGTTCAGAATCGCTACTACCAATGAGGTTGGAAAGGTTATGGGTGCTGCGCTTCTTGTAGCCGAACTTGCACCAGGTAAAGGTTACGTTGTCGGCACCCTTCACCACGTCGGCATTACCATCCTGGCCATCCCAGAATTCGCAATGGTCAACCCAGATGTTGGTCGGGTACTTACCGGAGCTACCTTCAATGACAATGTTATCCCAGGCCTGGTCTGCATTGGAGCCCGGGCCCTCGATAACAATGTTACGAAGAATAATGTTCTTGGCAGAGCCCGCAATACGGATGCAGGCGTTCAGCTTGGTTCCGGCCTTAAGGCCCACGATGGTCTTGTTCTGGCCATCGATGACAAGGCGGCTTCCGGAACGGTTAAGCCAACCATCGCCCAATGTGCCGTCGATGTAGATGACCTTAGGGGTCGAGCCCTTTACCAGACTTTGAAGCTGGCTAAAACTGCGGACCGTGTCGGCAGCCACATTGCCACCGCCGGTGACTTCAAAAGCAGTAGCGGTACGGCCACTACGGGTTGCCCATCCAATAGGTTTGCACTGATCTACAGCCGCCAACGAAATGGATACGGATGCGCATAGAAATAATGAAATTTTCCCAAACATTTTTTTCATGATATTACTCCCGTGCACCAAACAAAGCTCTTAGAAAATAATAAAAGAAAATCCGTCGAAAAGAAAAAAGACCGCAAATGCGGCCTTTTTCTACTTAATCAGTTCCTTGGGAAGGAACTTCTTTAGGCATTCTTCCAGTTCATCCATCCGGACAGGCTTGCACAGGTAATCGTCAAAGCCTTCCTGCAGGTACATTTCTCGGGCACCTACAACGGCATTGGCTGTTAGCGCAACAACAGGCGTAGTTGCACAAAGGTTGTTAGCCATCTTCTTGCTTAGCTTCAGAGCCTCGATGCCATCCATGCCCGGCATCATATGATCCAGGAAGATAAGGTCATAGTGTTCCTTTTGAATCAGAACAAGAAATTCGTGTGCACTGGCACATGTGAAAGTCTGGACTTCCATGAACTTCATAAGATGTGTTGCGACTCGAAGATTCAAGTTATTGTCGTCCACCACAAGTATTTTTGCATCGGGAGCGACAAAGGACATCTTCTGCGACACCATCTTGTCGTTGAATTCCTTGTGCCTTTTTTCAAAGTCACCTATGGGTGTTGCATTTTCAATCTTCTGGGGAAGCAGAACCGTGAAGGATGAACCCTGACCATAGGCACTCTTTACATCAATGGAACCGTTCATGCCGCTAACCAGCTTGCCTGTAATAGCAAGCCCGAGCCCCGTACCTTCCACAGTTCGGTTTTGTTCAAGATTCAATCGTTGGAAACTACTGAAAAGCTTGGGCATGTCCTCTTCTCGAATACCAATACCGGTATCCTGAACCTGAATCATCAGATAGGCCACATCTCCATCCACATGGTCCAACTTGACCCTGAAAAAGACCTCTCCAGACGACGTGTACTTTACAGCGTTACTCAGAAGATTCAATACGACCTGCTGGATTCGGACAGCATCACCTATTAACGTACAGGGAACATTCCTATCCACAGACACCATAGGCTTCAGGCCCTTCTGTTCCGCCTTGACTGTAAACATATTGGACACATCGTTCAGCACGGAGCTTACATCGTACTTCTTGTTCACAATTTCCATCTTGCCAGCTTCGATCTTGGAAAAATCCAGAACATCATTGACGATGGAAAGAAGTAACTGACTTGCGCCCTTGATATCTTCGGCATAGGAAAGAACCTGACGGTCCTTGCTTTCGCGAAGAATCATTTCATTCATGCCCATGATAGCGTTTATGGGAGTACGAATTTCATGACTCATATTGGCAAGGAAACTGCTCTTAGCCTGGTTGGCATCTTCTGCACGACTTTTGGCAAGCACCAGTTCCTGCTGGAACATTTCCAGTTTGCGGATTTCATCATCCACATCTTCCAGGGCTACAACAAAACCATCTACCCCATCCCTATCGTTAGACTTGATGAAGTGAACACGATGATAACGGTACTCACCAAACTCAAGCGCCTGGCACTGGATGCTGAAAGCTTTCTTTGTTTGGAGGACCTTGATTACATTGTCAAACTGGGACTCTCGATAAATCAAATCCTTGTCATCGGGATGGACAATGGCATGAAGCAAAAGGTTCATTCCCTTATCGTAATTCAAATCTAGGTTCAAGTTCTTCACATCGCCCAGTTTGGAAATAAGTGTTTCGCCCATGGAATAGGGAATCACTTTTCGGGTTTTGGCATCCACATAGCAGACGGAGTCAAAGGTGGTTGCCAAGGTTTTGATGATATCAAAATTTTTCTGAAGCTCATTCTTCATGGCAAGCTGCGCCTGGGCAGCCTGCTTGGACTTGAATCGAATAAAAACGAAGGCTGCAACAAGGAAGACAACAACAAGGACTGACAACAGGATTATTTCAAAAACCATAGCCTAGAACTGGAAATAAAGGAAAGGGTTGTAGCTCTGAGTAAACAAGGCCAGAACCGCCAATACAAAAATCAATAAAGCTACGGAGACTCGCTTTACACTAACTTTATTGCACCAGTCATAGGATCTAAATTTCCAGAAGGACAGCAGCCAAGCCAAGGCCATGAAGAACAGGCAACTGGGAGTGAATATTTCTGCACTCAAAATGGCATCCGCTCCACTGACTGCGTTAAGTCCGAGCATAGCCTTCCACATACGCCAGGCTTCACCAATGTTGTCGGCACGGAACAGAACCCAACCGAAAAGAACGATTACCTGGGTAACAAGCAGCTGCACAAACTTGGGAGCCTTGGCGTAGAAAGCCTGCTTGTTGTTCGCGCGTTCCACAATCATAAAGAAGGCATGGTACAGGCCCCAGCAAATAAACGTCCAGTTGGCGCCATGCCACACGCCGCTGACAAACATCACCATGAACAGGTTGAAGTACAGGCGAGCCTTCCCCACACGATTGCCACCCAAGGCAATATAAAGATAGTCGCGGAACCAGCTGGTAAGGGAAATATGCCAACGCTTCCAGAATTCCGTAATGCTCAGAGAGCGATAGGGGCCATCGAAATTCCTGGGGAAATGGAACCCGAGCATTAGGCCAAGACCGATAGCCATGTTGGAATAGGCTGAAAAGTCAAAATAAATCTGGAACATGTAAGCCAGCGCACCCCACCAGCTATTCAAGACACCAGGAGCATCCGCGGCAAAGACCCGGTCTGCAATGATGCCCACCTGGTTCGCCAGGAAAATTTTTTCTCCGAAGCCGAAGCAGAAGAAGACCATGCCTCGGACAAAGTTTTCAAGCGTGTGGGTTCGAGTATCAAGTTCTTCCGCCACCGTATTGTAACGGACTATAGGCCCCGCCACCAACTGGGGGAATAAGGCCACGTAGCATGCGAAGGTCGTAAAATTCTTTACCGGAGGTGCCGTGCCACGCCATACATCAATGGCGTAACTCATGGACTGGAAGGTATAGAAGGAAATACCCACAGGCAAAAGAACGGTCATCACATGGAACGGTTCTCCGCCGAATTTTTCTACCACAGCGTTTATGGCGCCCATGCCAAACATGTAGTACTTAAAGAATCCCAGGGCACCGAGGTTCACCACCACTGCAAGAGCCAAGCCCAAGTTGCGTTGCAGCCTGCTTGCGCCTTCTGCGGAAATCAGCTTACCGGCAATATAAACCACCAGGGTGGAACCGAACATCAAAAAGACAAGCCATGGTTCCAACCAGCCATAAAAGATATAGCTGAAGACCGTGATGAAAAAATTCAGGTAGGAATGCCTTGCGCCCAGCTTGAACAGCACAAAGTACCCGACAAGGAACGTCGGAAGAAAATAGAACAAGAAAAGCTGGGAAGAAAAAACCATATAGGAATTTATTCGTTGACCTCGATTGCCAGGTAACGGGGGCTTTCGTCATCGAAGTATTCATCTTCCACGGCTCCGTCCCAATTGCCTTCCAGAGGAACCAAGGTCAGCTTATGCTTTGCCTTGGCCTTGAATTCGCTAACGTTACCCTTGGACTTGTCAGCCATCTTGTCCTTCACCTTGCCGCGGGCAATCAGCGGATTGTAAACGCCCACCAGGATTTCCTTAGCGTCCATGCCAGAAAGCACCTTGTACTTGAACACATACACGTAGCTATACAGATCGTTGCTGGGCATCTTGCCCGGGATTTCGGTCAAGCGACCTTCTACAGAAACAGGATCCGCAAAAGCGAACATGGCTAGTGCAAAAAGAAGAGCAATCAGTTTCTTGAACATGGGAAACCTCTTAAAAATAACTCCCACAATTTATAAAAAAAGGAATCTATCCAAATGAAGAAGATAGCGCTCCCTAGAGAAAATGCAGAAAAAAAAGAAAGGCGCTTAACTTTCGTTAAGCGCCTTTCGCTGCTTCACTTGGACTCGAACCAAGGACAACGCGATTAACAGTCGCGGGCTCTACCAACTGAGCTATGAAGCAATCAGGTCTTTGGGATTTCTCTCATCGACGGGCACAAATATAGATATTCAGGAACATTTGTCAAGGGCAAAGGGCAAAAAAAGTTGATTTTTTTTTGAAAAAAGTCGAATTTTTTCAGGTCACACCAGCTTGGCCATGTCCTCAGGATACTTTTCGCAGGAGAACACCCTCGGTTCCTTCCAGTAAGGCAGCTGGATTTCTGCCTTGTAGGCGTAAAGCATATGGCTTCTGCCACCGAGCACGGCATAATCCTCCGGCGACAAGGCGTCTTCCTGGCTCAGTTCCCCGCGGGCGCGGGCCTCTTCCACCTTGGCGGTCATCTTGTCGTAGTATTCCCCACCGAAGCTGTAAAGACGGTCTCCCAAAATGGGATACCCCAACTCTGACAGATTGGCGCGAATCTGGTGCTTGCGGCCGGTAAGAAGTTCCGCCTCTACCACGGAATAGACCTCTTCGGATCCGTCCACAGCGTTGATGCGGACGCCTTCACGAATCTTCCTGAAACGGGTATGGCAAGGCTTGCCGTCTTCCAGATGGTGCATGCGAATCCGGATATGGTCCGCCGGGTCTTCGCGCAGGGGCATTTCGCAATCGATCAACGCACCTTCCGGAGTCTCAGGGAAACTTCCGCGGACCACCGCCATATAGAACTTCCGCAGCAGAATTCGGTCCAGGTTCTTCTGGAACCTGGAGGCGGTTTCCGCATACTTGGCAAACAGCATCAAGCCGCCGGTATCACGGTCTAGGCGATGCATGGGCGTCGCCGTCTCGTAGTCCGTTCCACGACGGATAATGGACGTAAAGGTATTGTAGAAGATTCGTCCTGTATGGTGGACAGGAACGCCGGCGGGCTTGGCCACCAGCATAAACTCTTCATCTTCAAAAACGATTTCGTAATCCGTAGGGACTTCCGGTTCCGTGTAGTTTTCTACGTGATAGACGACCTTGTCGTTCTTGTGCGCAACCGTAGAAGCGTTGGCCACAACGCCATTGATGGTTACAAGACCCCGAGCCAGCTTGTCGGCCCAGTCCATCTTGGAGTGATACGTAAAGCGGGCGCACAGGGAATCCAGCAGAAGCCAGCCGTTATGTTCCGGCTGGACAACGCTTTCAAAGTACATATCTGAAGGAACCATGACTATTACAATTATGATTTATGAATTATGAATTACGAGGTTCGAGCTATTGATTATTGATGATAAAAAAATAAAAATGTAGATAAAGGCGCTTCGCGTTCAGTATAAAACGGCGCAGCCATGATTACAACCATTTTTCATCCTTCACTCTTCATTCTTCATCCTTCATTCTTCATTGTTAATTGTTAATTGTTAATTGTTAATTGTTCATTCTTTATAAAGCCCACGTTCCCTGATGAACTCGTACACGCTCGGCTCAAGCCCCTCGGGGCATTCATTGTAATTGCAAAGCAAGGACTTGCGGATTGCAGTACTGGAATAGACTCCTTCAAAGCCTTCCTCGGGCCCAAGCCACAGCAGGTCCGCATAGCCATTGGCCTTATGCTTTGCTAAGTCCGGTTTGTTGTACCCCTTGCGGGCAAAGATGATCAGCTCGATATCGCGAAGCAGCAGGTGGCCGTTGTAGTTGGTGCCAAAGAAATTCATCGGATCGCGCCAATGAGGAATTCCGTCATAGGTATCCGCACCAGTCAGCAGTCTAAAATTGATGTCCGGGAAACGTTCCTTAAGGCCCATCAGAAAAACATAGGAACCGCGAAAGTCGCCCTGCTCAATCTCCAGGTCGGAAAGAACCAGTCGCGGGTCACCCTCCATGGCAATTTCCAGCATGGCAAAGCGATCCTCAGGGCTTGCATTCAAGGTCTTGTCCCAACGATCGGGACTGGGCATGAACCACACCTCATCGCAGAATCCACGATCCAGGCAAGTTCGAGCCACTTTCATGTGGTCCATGTGTACCGGGTCAAAAGCCCCTCCCAAGACAGCGACATTCTTAGAAGACATAAGTCGCAAATCCCAGGTTAAACTGCAAGCGAGAGCCCTTCACATCTCTTTCCTTGAATGGATCGTAATGACCACGAACCCAGCGGTACTCCACCTCGGCAAAGAGAATCGTTTTTACGAAAACGTTCAACATGGAACCGAAACCGGCGCCCCATTCGTTCCAAGCCACGTCCCCAAGGTCACTTAATTCCTTGACCCTGGAGTAGGAACCCATGATGTAGAAAAGCCCGAACATATGAACACCAAGTTCAATGTCAAAGGCAGAATGTTCAACCTTGTAATCGTCATGGTCCTCAAAGTTCTCATCGTAACTGGAAAAACCGTAACCAACACGAGCAAAGCCCATTCCAGGGAACCATACGCCGAGCATCGGTTCAATTTCGCTCAAGCCTAGACCACGCTCCGTACCTACACCGGTACCGGAACCAAAGTCAAGAGCAGCACCAAGGAAGAAAGGGGTTCGTATTCCACCAGCGCCACCTGCGGCACCGGCATCGCCACCAACAGAGGCGCCAGCAGTTTGGCCAAAGCCAAGGTTAGATACCAAGGCCACACAAGCAAGAATTTTTAAAAGTATCTTCATCATGCCACCAAAATTACAGCAACGGCAATGCCCGTCAAGATGTTCACCAAATAGTCAATCTTTGAAACCTTAAAGAAACCCGGGTCAATTTCATTATTTTTCAAGATTCTAATAATCTCCTGATGGGACAAGAAAACGGTCACCACCATCTTGAACGCAAGGAGCGCCACAACCCAGGGCGCAAAACCAGAAAAATACGTCAGTACAACAAAAGTCAAGGACAGTGTGCCAGTCAAAAACATGTTGGTCTTCATGACGGAACTGTCATCGGATTCGCTTTCAGCAGCAAGGGTCTTGAATTCCTTGATTTTCTCGCAAACGGACTCGTAACTGGACAGGAACTGAGACAAGTTATAGCCTATCAAAACCACAGCCGCAACCAAAGTTATTTTCACAGCGATATCCATACTTACTTCCCCGAGTTTAGAATACGGATATAGCTGGCATAACGAGCGTGGGACAGGGAACCGTTCTCTACGGCAGCCCGAACGCTACAGCCAGGTTCGTGGACGTGAATGCAGTTACTGTACTTGCAGGTAAACAAGTCATCTTCAAAAAAACCGGGGAAAATCTTCGCAAGAGTCTCTGCCTCCAAGTCCATAAGACCGATGGATCGGATACCCGGGGTATCGATGACGTAACCACCACCCGGAAAATCAAAAAGGCTGGAAGAGGTGGTCGTGTGGCGGCCCTTGCCATCACGTTCACGGACTTCACCGGTGCGTAGGTCGGCCTCGGGAACTAGGGCGTTAATCAAGGTGGACTTGCCCACACCACTCTGGCCGCTAAACACGGAGGACTTGCCCACCAGTTCCTGGCGAAGAACTTCTAGACCTTCGTTGCTCTTGACACTAACCGGAATCACCTTGTCGGCAATGCTCATGAACTCGCGGATATCATCGGACAAGTCCGCTTCACCATTGGGAAGCAAGTCCATCTTGGTCAGGACAAGAATAAAGGGCAGGTTGTTCAGGTTGGACGCCAGCAGGAATCGGTCCATAAAGCCGTAGTTGAACTCGGGCTGGGTCACGCTGGCCACAATCACCACCTGGTCGATGTTGGCAGCCAAGGTCTGTTCCTTATAGAAACTGTCACGAGGGCCGGGGCGCTTTAGCAAGCTCTTTCGCGGAAGGACGCGGACAACGCAGTATTTCTGGGAACCAACGCCATCGCCTTCGTCTTCCGCATCGTTGACCTGTCCCAAAAGTACGCGGTCGCCTACGGCAGGAAATTCACCCAAGGTCTTGGACGTTGTGGCGCGGTACATGGCGGTGACAATATTAGCGGAAAGCGGAGAGTTTAAAGGAGAAAGGGATTCTGAGCTACTTTCGTCTTTCGTATCCAACCGCACTTCGCAGGTGCGACGATGAACTTCAAGAACAAGTCCCTCGACGCAGTTTTCCTCACCGATGTTCTCGATAGGATTCTTTACCTTCTTGATCTTTGCCTTCTTGAACTCGCGACTGTAACGTTCCTTGATGGGGCGCTCATCAACAACGCCGGATTCCATCTCCTTCATGACGTCAATACGACGGCTGCGATGGTCACGACGGGTGGGGCGAACAGAACGGAGGGGCGCGGAGTCCTCTTCTTCAAAGTCGCTGTCGGCATCGAAATTACTTCGCATCGGCTTCCCCGTTCTTCAAATTCTTACGTTCTTCAACAAGTTTCTTGGCAGCAAGGCCTGCGGCAGAATCGTCCCGTTCGCGGGCCTCGTCAAGTTCCGCCTCGGTTACCGGACGGCCCCTGCGAATGGATTCCATAATGAAATGGATTGCCTTAAGGCGGCCATTGCACTTTTCAATACAGTTTTCATAGAAACCGCGAGTCTTGTAGTCCCATTCGGGCACAATATCGGAAGCATACAGAAAATGCTCGATACAGATGGAAAGCTGGTCCGCTTCCCTGCGAAGGTCCTCAATCTTACTCTTGGTGAAAAATGCCATGAAAAACAATATAGTAATTCAAAGGAGTCGCATTACGCGACTCCTCTTTAATTAGCCCACAGAGGCTTTCCATAGTCCGTGCAAGTTGCAGTAGGCAAAGACCGCTACAGGTTGCACGCTTTCTTGCATCTGGAATTCATAGCAAGGCGGTTCCTCCGGCTTCAGGTAATGGATTTGAATCCCCGTCACCGTCTGCAACGCAATCCATTCGATATAATGCGACTGGATCATGGGATGCGCCTCGGTTCCAATGGACACCATGATGGAACTATTGAACTGTTCCACCACAGGGACATGTTTTTCCTTGGAAGCATCCACGGTGTTTGGGACAATTTCCTCCATAGGCATTCCGCAGCAATGGACCGGGATGCTGGAGTTTTTGACGTAGAATATGATATTTCCGCAGACAGGGCAGCGGAAGAACTTCATGTTTTCCATAATATCCTCCTTCTTAGGAATTGATGGTACCCCGTAATCTACGCAACTGCCTAGAGCAAAAACCAGCGTTACTCCAGTTAAATAAATATTACAGCGAAACAAGTCGTAAATAAATCTCTTGGCTCGCTTCTTGCTATCTTTAGGTCAATGCTTTCAACGATTCTAAAAATGACCCGTCCCGTGAATATCGTCATCGCCGTGGTGACCTTGTTCATCGGGTATTTTCTGCAGGGAGTTCTCGATCTTGGTGCCAGCGATGTTCCTGCTTACAGCCTTGTTCTGCAAGCTCTTGGCTTTGCCTTCGCCATCGGTTTTGGAAACATCCAAAATGATGTCCTTGATTTTGAAAGCGACAAGCTGAACCGTCCTGAACGCCCGCTACCCAGTGGCCGCATAAGCATTGGCACGGCAAAAACAGCATGGATCGTCATGGCAATTCTTACCGTCATGTGCGGAGTTGCCGACGGAATTTTATCCGGGGCCTATGCAACGCCTTCCCTGTTCTTTGTGGCACTTGTCCTTCTGCTTATCGCCTACAACAAAAAGCTGAAACACATTCCCCTGCTGAAGAACATGACGGTTGCATTTCTCTGCGCCACCCCTTTAATCCTGAACTTACTTTACACGGTCGTTGTTATTGACAAGACTACCATCGCATTTTCCGCCCGACTTGGAAGCCTCTACCCTGCCATGTTATTTGCGTTTCTGCTTACCACAGCCCGCGAAATCTACAAGGACCTTGAAGACGAATCCGGCGACCTAAAAGCTGGTATCATGACTTTCCCCTTAATAGCAGGCGCCCCCACAGCACGACGCCTGGCAGGCGCCCTAGCCATTTTCTGTTGGGTCCTCCTGCCTCTACCAGTCATGCAAGGTTATTTTTCCAAATGGTTCTTGATTGTCGCCGCCACCACCCTTACCCCAACCCTTGGAGCAGCTATCATTTCAGCCCATCAAAAGAACTACCACAGAGCCCAAGGCCTGATCAAGATTGCCATGTTCCTGGGATTAATCGCTTTGGTGGTAAGCACCGTCGTAGAGCCTCACTATATCAGCATATATACGGCTACATATACACAGGTGAAACCAACCTTGAAGTACTAGAATTGCGCTTTTTTATCGCAAAAACACATTTTCAGAAATTGTAAAACAAAAACTTCAAAAAAGGTTATTTTTACACAAAATGTAAAGAAATTGCCGTTTTTAGGCTAAATTCGCCAAAATTTTTCAAATTTTCACCCTTTGTGCCTTTTCAAAGGGTGTTTATTTTTTTGCCGCTTGATTCTCCTGCTTGCACCGATTCTGGTGAGCTACGGCCCTTGAGGCAGGGAGAATTTCATTTCCAAAGAGGCGTTATGCTCGAAGAAATTCATGAAGAATGCGGCGTTATCGGCATTTTCAATGGCGAGAACGTTGTCCGCAATGTTACCATGGGTCTGTACGCGCTGCAGCACCGCGGTCAGGAATCCGCAGGCTTTGCAGTGACCGACGGCGACAAGATTCGCGTCCGTAAGTCCATGGGTCTGGTCTCCACCCTTTTGCAGGAACACAACGTTGACGAATGTCCGGGCAACACCTGCATCGGCCACGTCCGTTACAGCACCACAGGCGCAAGCACCCTCGCAAATGCCCAGCCAATTCTGGTGAGTTGCAAGTGGGGCCAGCTGGCTGTAGTTCACAACGGCAACATCACCAACGCAACCGAACTTCGCCAGGAGATGGAAAACGAAGGTCACATCTTCCAGACCACTTCCGACTCGGAAATTCTTCTTCATGAAATCGCACGCACAGAAGCCGATGACTTGGGACAAGCAATCAAGAAAGCTATTACCAAATTCACCGGCTGTTTTTGTCTGATTTTCATCAGCAAGGACACCATGTACGTGGCCCGCGACGGCTTCGGTTTCCGCCCCCTTTCCATCGCCCGCATGGGCAAGTCCTGGTGCGTGGCCTCCGAGACCTGCGCCTTTGACCTTCTCGGTGCCAACTACGTTCGCGACATCCAGCCTGGTGAATTTCTTACCATTACGACCAACGGTCTCCATTCCGAACGTTTCACCCAGAAGGATCGTCTGGCCCACTGCATTTTCGAATACATCTACTTCAGCCGTCCGGACTCCAAGATCTTCGAGCAGTCCTGCGACAAGGTCCGCCGCAAGATGGGTAAGCAGCTGGCCAAGGAATGCCCCGTGGACGCAGACATCGTCATTTCCGTCCC